>JABGTK010000030.1 GCA_018647265.1 Candidatus Neomarinimicrobiota bacterium
GGTATTATTATTGATCCATCAATTTCAGGCAGTCCAATGGGGGACATTAGCCCTGATGACGTTCAAAGTATTGAAATCATCAAAGGCGCTGCCGGCGCTTCAGAATACGGTGCCCGAGCAGCCAACGGGGTGATTGCAATCACCACTAAACGCGGTTCGGAAATTGGATTGGGCCAAACCCGGTTCAATTACAAAATGGAACAGGGCTACAATCAGCTAAATGGTTCCATTGAAACAAACGGATCCCACTTCTATAAAGTGGATCCCGCAACTGGTTACTTTATTGATTCCGATTCTGGCGAGCCATACGATCCACGCGACGACACTAAAAATCCAGAACCTCAGAATTATTCTGATAGCAGTTGGGCCAATGGCTACTATTTTGCTGACCAGCCATACAAATATGGAGTGACAGGAGAAGCTGGTGATGGGTCTCCAGAGCTGCTTCCAGACAACGGCGGACGCCCTGGTTTTAATCATGTAGATCGTTTCTTTTCCGATGGAAATTTCACCAAGCACAACTTCTCTATGATGCGAAATGAGGAAAACTTTAATGTTTTTGTCAGCATTTCAAACCACGCTGAAGATGGCGTTTTTGGTGACTATATAGACGGGTTTAATCGAAATACGTTTCGGTTAAATACGGATGTCAAATTACCTTATGGTATCAAATTGGGATTTAGTTCCTTACTCTCAAAATCCCTTAAAGAAGAAGCCAATACTGGCGCTTTCTTTGATATAACATTTTTCCCCTGGGATGTGGATATTCTAAAGAAAAATCCTGATGGCGAATATTATATTCAGCCCGATCCGCGGAACCAAGAAGAAGCAAACCCCGTGTATCAAATTGCGAATAACGAACGATTGAGTACGCGAGATCGCGCCCTGTTAGGGACCAACTTCAGTTGGTCCATAACACCGCAATTTAAAGCGGTTGGTTCTATGAGTTTTGACCGTTCTTCCCGTTTGTGGAAAAATTATTATCCCAAAGGGTGGCTAACCGTAACCCCAGACCCCAGTTATAATGAAGGAAATCTGGGTAAAACAAGCACCAGCGAAGAAGCCATTAACGGTGATGTAGGCTTAACCTATGCCACTCAAAAAGGGGATATGGATTTGATTGTTCGCGGTCGTTATAACTATGAATCATATAATTACAACTACAATAGCGGCAGTGCTTGGAAGTTGGCTGTTGGTGATGTCCCTCAGTTAGAAACCGGTGAAGAGAAATCGGTGAACTCTGCGAATCAAATTATCAATTCAGATGGGGGCAATGTGGGAGCCCAGATTGATTTTAAGGACCGTTATATTGTGGATGTTACCCTTCGTCAGGATCGCAGTTCTCTGTTTGGTCCCGAGAGCCGAGTGAACAACTACTATAAACTCAGCGGTGCATATCGGTTAAGCGAAGAAGGTTTTTGGAGCTCACTTAAGGGAATTTTCCCAGAATTCAAAGTTCGTTTCAGTCAAGGAACTGCTGGTGTTCGCCCTGCTTTTAGCCAGCAGTATGAAACCTGGTCAGTGGCTGGCGGTAATATTTCTAAGTCAGTACTTGGAAATAATGACTTGAAGCCGCAGACAACCACTGAAACAGAATTTGGCGTTGACTTCAGCATTATGGATATCGTTTCCGTTGAATTAACCCAATCCAGCTCCCTCAATGAAGATCAGCTTCTTCCTGTGCCTCTGGCCGGTTTTTATGGCTATAGTGCTCAGTGGCGGAATGCAGGTACACTCGAAGCGGAGGCGACAGAAGTATCTATAAACGCATCTGTGATCAACACCAGGGATATGTCATTAACCCTGGGGCTTAACTGGGATAAATATGATCAGAATATTACGGAATTCAATATGCCGGCATACTTGTATAGCGCCGGTGGTCCGTTAGTTTTTTACATGAAAAATGAAACCCAATATGCATCTTTCTGGGGAACAAAATGGACGAGAGCAGCAAGTGAGCTTCCTGCAGACGACCAGCAATATGCGAGCCAATTTGAAGTCAACGATGAGGGGTTTCTGGTTTGGGTAGGCGAAGGCAATACCTACAAAGATGGAATCGCCAAAACATTGTGGGGAAAAGCAAGCTCAGATATGAGCCAAACCTACAATTGGGGTCGCCCCATCCAGTATGTTGATGCAGATAGTAAAACACCTAAACTCCATCAAATCGGTACTTCTGTACCGGATTTCGGTTACGCATTCAATGGCAATTTCCGTTTTAAAGGCCTAAGCGTTTATGCCATGTTTGACGGTCAAAGCGGTGGCAACATCTATAACCGCACCCGCCAATGGGGTGCCCGCGAAGCAGCCACCGGTGATGTAGATCAATATCAAAAAGAAGATGGGATGAAAAAACCCACAATCTACTATCGGGATCTTTATCATGTGAACGCACCAAACGACTTCTACGTTGAAGACGCTTCTTACCTTAAATTGCGAGAATTGGCTGTCAAATTCAATGTAGCCAGCCTGGTTGATCTGCGAGGATTTGGTATCAACGGTTTAAATGTGGGTATTGTTGGTCGTAATCTGATTACATGGACAGACTATAGAGGCTATGATCCGGAAGTGGGTCGTGGCGGCGGTGAGCTCGGTTCTGCGGTGAATGCACGTGTGGATTCATACACATATCCGAACTACCGAACATTTTCATTAACAATGGATATAGATTTTTAAGGAAAGTAGAGCATACATATGAATATCATAAAGAAAACAATAAGTCTTACTTTGGTTGCTGTACTAGCCATGTCTGGCTGTGCCGATTTGGATGTCACCAATGACAATGCGCCTGACCAATCACGTGCTCTTGCGAAACCCGCAGATGTTGAATCTTTGATTAAGAGTACATTTTTAACCTGGTGGCAAGGAACACATACAACGGGTGGTTCTTTTAACCCCGGTGTAATGGCAGATGCCAATACTTCCTCTTGGGGAAATTACGGTATGCGAGAACTTGCATCTGAACCTCGCGCAGCCGCAAATAACAGCCCCGCATGGAACTACGCCTATGCTTTAGAAGAGCCTTGGTATAATTGGTACGGCGCTATTTCTGCTGCGAAAGATGGCTTAACTGCAATAGCTGCAGGTCAAGAAGGTGGGAATACTTTCTTAGCCGATGCGGATGCAGATATCCGAGCGAAAATATTCGCTAATTTCATCATGGGTATATCTAATGGAATGGTTGCTATTTACTACGATAAAGGATTTCTAGTAAAAGAAGATACTGATTTCAGTAAAGAAATTAGTACCGTTTCTTACGGAGAACTTATGACTGGTGCTATTGCCATTTTAGACCAGGTTATTAGTGACTGTAATACGAATGCTTCAGTTTCATTGCCTGAAGCTTGGTTACAGATTTCTGGTTTAACCCTGGGTGATCTAGGTAAGATTGCACATAGTTTCATTGCTCGTTTTGAAGCTGGCGTTGGACGGACACGGCAAGAACGGGATGCTGCAAACTGGGCATCTATCAAAAGTCATGCCTCTCAGGGTGCACCCATGGCCCCTATGGGAGATGGTGATTACTGGTGGACCCGTACACAGTATTATACAGGAGTTTCTGCAAGTTGGGGACGTGCTGATTATAAAATGCTTGGTCCCGCTGATAAATCCACTGGTTATGCAAACTGGCTGGGTGATGGTTCTGATGCAACCATAGCTGGGCGTAAAGCCTATTCAATGGAAACAGATGATGCCCGTATTACAGGCCCACTGGATGCCGATGGACTCCAGACCCAGGGGCTATATGCTAAAAATGAATATCGTACTCGTTTAATTGCATCCCGTGGACTTTATCATCAGACTTATTATTTGTTCAATAGAACACGTGACTATGCTGTTGACCAAGGACTTGTGGGTCCTATGAAGGACATTAACCAGACTGAGCTGGACCTTCTGCAGGCGGAAGCAGCGCTTCGTTCCGGTGATGCAGCTGGGGCTGCAACGCTGATTAACAAAACGCGTGTTAGTAATGGCGCTTTAACAGCCGCCGCCGCCGGTGATGGGATTGGTTCTGTATCTGATGGAGCCAATGCGTTAGATGGTGGTTCCTTATGGGCAAAGTATAAATATGAAAAGATCATAGAAGGATGTCTCATGCATCCTTATACTGGTTATACCGATCGTCGCGGTTGGGGTGACCTGGTTAAGGGTACCCCCACAATGCTGGCAATCCCTGGTAAAGAACTTGAAATCTTACTGATGGAAAATTATACCTTTGGCGGTCAAGATGCTATAGGTACGCCGGGAACAGCTGGTAAAATCCGAAATAATGGATATAGAAGTCACGGATTTAATATTGAATGGGAAAGAGTGACTCCCTTGAATAAAGCGGATTTACATTAAAGCCTGAATTAAAATAAGTAAAAAAGGCTCCGCATTTGCGGAGCCTTTTTCTTAATATAAAGATATGATCTTATTGAAAAAAATAGGCAGTACATTATTATTTTTCACCTTAGTCTGGATTGGATGTACTGGTGTGCCATCCGGCGCCATAACGGAATATCGTTTAACAATCGGTACAGCCACTATGGATGATTTTATTGCTCTGTCAAATAGAACACTTAACCGACATCGCTACATTGTGGATCGCACCGAAGATAGAGGTACGGGCGCTATAGTCGAATGTAAGAATGAATATCCAGGCATATCTAATGAGGAAGCACTTCAGGGTATTATAGAAATCAAATATACGTTATTTCTTGAAGCAAGGGTAAAAAGTAGTGGCGGCGGTATGTTTTCTGTCCGCGCTATAGTACAATCTTATGGACGGTTCAGTGGAAACGAAGATTGGGTAGACATTCCGATTAATGATGAATCTAAACGGCGTGTAAAAACATTAGCCAATGATTTGAAAACTGAATTCGAAAGTAAAATTCGCGCCTTTTAATCCTCTTTATTCCTCTTCCCCTTTAGAGGGTTAAACATAAATGAGGAAGAGATATTATTCATTTTTTTGTATAGATTCATTTTCGGTCACATGATACCACACATTAGGATCAATCTCCGACAATGTTTGTGTTGTTCTAGATCCGGGCCAAAAAATATGAATTGTTTTAATTTTGTTAGCTTTCCCTATACCAATCATTTGATCAAAAGGGTTTCCCCCAAAACTACCACCGCTGGAAATGGTACGATAAATGGATGTTCCGGTTTCTAACACGACCTCAATCCGTGCTCCTAAAGCTAATTTATTTGTTTGCATTCCTTTTAAAGATAATCCAACCCAGTTATTATTCCATCCTCCGGGGTTCTGAAATAGCACATTTTGATATACACTTCCTTCATAAGCCCCACCCATAACAGTATGAACATCCAAATCTCCATCCTGGTCAAAATCAGCAAACGAGACGCCATGCCCTTTTTGTAAGTGGCCAAACCGTCCATGAAAGGTTACATCATCAAATGATTTCCCTTTATTGTTTAAAAACATACGGTTGGGTTGAATAGAACGAAAATCTGGGTCGCCAGTTCCAGCATAAAAATCCAGGAACCCATCGTTATTTAGATCACCAAAATTACTTCCCATGGTGAGCAGCGGATGGTCCATATTTGCTATTAATGTCACATCGGTGAATGTGCCATCTTTGTTATTTTGATAAAGTCGCGGAGATTCACCTTCATGTTTTAATCCAAGATAATCCATGGCCACATGGCCGGAGGAGTTATCATAGCCGGATACCCAGATATCTTCCCAACCGTCATTGTTGAAATCCCAAAACCAAGTAGGGAAACTATTGATGGGTTCTGTAACGCCGGCTTTCTTTGATATATCTTTAAAGTGATAATTGTTTACCGGCCCGCTATTTTGGAATAGCAAGTTGGGTTTTCCTAGGCGGGAGATATATAAATCCAAAAAACTATCATTGTTTATATCTCCCCAAACAACAGCTTTCACAAATCCAGTAACATTAACACCAAGCGACCAGGCAACGTCGGTAAAAGTACCATCTTGATTATTTTGATAAAGTTCGGAAATATGTTTGAAGTCATTTGTGCTCTCGTTTCCAATAAAGAGATCGAGCCAGCCATCGTTGTTAAAGTCTCCCCAGGATGCCGTTTGAGTTGGGTGCTCAGAATATATTTTTGCCGAGAGAGTTACATCAGTAAATGTGCCGTCACCATTATTTTTTAACAATGAATTTGGTTGATCTCCATCTTCCCTAAACCACCCGCCCCTCAAAACAAATACATCGGCCCAACCATCATTGTTATAATCTCCATGGACCATATTTAGCCCCCCTGTAATTCCATGAAGATTGGCAGATTGGGTTCGATCCTCAAATCCGTGAATTCCCATATTTTTAAAATAATGAAGCTGATTATCCATGCCCCAGGATGAGACCATAATATCCACCAACCCATCCCCATCAAAATCGTCTGCAATAGAACCTCCCGCAAGGCTAACATGATCTAACCCAACAGATTTTGCAATTTCTTTAAATTCAGGAAAAATAATTGAATCGGAAGGTGTTAATTGTGGGATTAGCCAGCGATCGGGCACTCGGTCTGGATAATCCCCTTTTACCATGTAGGAAAGATTTAATAACCAACGATAGACATAGTCATTAGGATTGTTTGCAAGTAGAGAATGATAGATATTGATTGCATTTTCTGCGCTTGATTTTTTTCTATGTATTCCTGTGCCACGAATAGGCATGATACAAGATTCTGCATTATGACCATCCAAACAATTGGTTTCTTCTCCATGTCGAAAATGAGTGATAGCCAACAAATCCTTAATAGCAGTCATAAATGATTCGGGGGGAGCGATATTCAGAGAATCAATTGTATGTAATACATCATTATATTGATCAATTGACTGTTGGGTATATCCCGCATTTAGCATTTCGTTAGCAATAACGGACTGGTGCTGGAGGGTGGCAGAAATATGTTCTTCAAAAATTTGGTTTTGTAGCCAGGCCAATCGTTTTTTATTGGCATATAAATTTATTTCAGGATTAACTGTTCCCGATTTTTCGGATAAAATTTGAATCATTTTACGGTGGCTTTTTAATTCAGTTGATTCGCACCCGTACCAGGTAAATAAAATTGTTATTATCGGGATGAATTTTAAATTGTTAATCATTTTTAAAATGGACACCACTAAGTAGACAAATTTAATTAGCCATATAACACCTCATCACAGGACGTTATGTCCTGTGAGAGATTTGATATTTGAGAGGGAACATTTTATTTTTAAAAAGCCTGCCCAAAGAAAACGGCATTGAGAAATAATCCATTGGTGCCGTACCAAAAAGCGCGAAAGTTTGGATTATCCGCAAATAGAATTACGTGGCCACCCCCTTGTTTACGGGCTATGATGGA
>JABGTK010000031.1 GCA_018647265.1 Candidatus Neomarinimicrobiota bacterium
AAACTAAAAAGCCCCCAAAATAAATGGAGGCTTTTTAGTTTTTTTTCAATCAACTCTTGGAGAGAGGTAGAAAAAGTTTATTTATTCACCTCAGTTTTGGCATATAAACCTGGATCATCTGGGGCATTTGAATTGGAAGATATTTCACCTTGAGCCCATTGCATACGCTCAACTTGCTGAGTAGCTCCTACCGTATTTAATGGAAATGGGGGTATCAAATCTGATTCGCCTGCACCACGGAGACGACGATGATCATTAAACGGCATAAAAGAACCAAAACCAGAAACATACCGTTCTTCTATAATTTCTCTAAGAAGCGCTTTATCCTTGGAAACGCCGTCAGCATTTTCCATACCACCACTTGTAAAATCAGCCTCAACGTAGGCGTCATACATGTAGTTAGCTGCATCATTAAAAGAAGAATTGAGACGTCCACCACCCGACAACCATGCCCGATAACTATTCAATGCACTTAATCCTGAAGCAAAACCAGATCTTGCGCTTGCTTCAGCTTTGATCAATTGATTTTCAGAGTATGTAGCAAGAGGTTGTGGCTCAAACTGTTCAATCACACCCGTGTTACCTGAGGCAGAAGATTCATCAATGGCGTAATATCCATGACGAGCTTTTTCGTTCGTTTTAGTATTGCCTCTATAGTTTGAATTGGATGAATCAAGCAAATCCATTAAATAACTACCACTATTACCAAGATCACCTGCTCGGGATCCTGCTATAATGGTGTAAAATAGGTTTTTATCGCCTGTATTAATTGCCGCATCACCACGGGGTATATACAACATATCACCCGCTGAGGAAGCAATTCCATTTCCTGCTGCAGCCAAAGCACCTGCATAATCTTTATTTGCGAGAGCATACCGCGCTTTTAGTGTATAGGCGGCGGCAATCCATTTATCCTTATCTCCTTCGAAATAAATATCGAAAGATTCTTTACGAGTTGACGCTGCACTTAAATCAGTAATGGCACCATCCAGCAAGCTTGACAATGCTGTAAGAACACTCTTTTGAGAATCAAACGCAGGGTCGCTTATTTCACCACCAATTTCTGAATAAGGTACATCACCCGTTAATAAAGCCAGAGTTCCAATCGCATTGGCTTCTATCACTTTTGATATTCCTACCAAAAGTTTATCGTCTGGTGCAGCAGATCTAATATGTCGCGCATTTGTAACAACACCTGTATATGCCGCATTCCACTCTCCATTAGTTTCAACGGTAGAAAGTGCATATCCATAGATATTGGAATACAATGATGTATAGCCTACCAATTGCCCAGAGAACATGCCACATATTCGATTTAAATGAGATACCTGCACGATTACATTAGCAAGTTGTGCGCCATTCAAAAAGAGTTTTGCATCAACATCCGATAATGTAATCTCATTTGGATTATCATTAATTGATTTATCCACATCACACCCAGTCACCATCAATGCGACTGCGGTCAATGGAATTAATATTTTTTTCATTGTTCTTAAACCTTTAATTGTAGTTTTCATTCTTATATCCTCCCCTTAGAAGTTTGCCGAAACTGAGAATAAAAATGACTTGGTGACAGGGTTAGAAAAGTATTCTAATCCTGAACCTGTTTGGATACCACCAACATTTACACCAGGATCAACACCTTCTAAATCCTTGTACCAAGCAAATAGATTTCGACCCGTAGCAGTAAATAGAAGGCTGTTTAAACCTGTCAGATTTGTCAATGCATCGGATTGCATAAAATAAGACAGTGATAATTCTCTTATCCGTGAATAAGTCGCATCTTTAATGGAAAAGTTATAGGCTTGGTTATCACCAAATCCACCGCCAATACCATGGCGAAACCATGCTTCATCAAGAAGCACGTCGCCTCCGCCAAAGTCTTTGATAAATCCTCGAATTGTAGTTCCTGCTTGTATAGTCTGACCATCCACATTTTTAAGGTCTTTTGTAAGCGTAACTTCATTATCTGTATCACTGGTCGTACCAAATCGTCTAAGAACCCATAATGTACGCGGTGAGTATTCACCACCTTCTGAATGTTCAAAGAGCATATTAACCGTGAAA
>JABGTK010000032.1 GCA_018647265.1 Candidatus Neomarinimicrobiota bacterium
GGGATATCCATCCGGTCAGTTTAATGGTTGGACTCATTTCCAGCTTATTGATTGTCTTTTATTTAAAGCAAGTTGGTATTGCATGGACCTGGTTTATTGGTATTTCGGTAGTTACAAATATGTTTATTACCCTTTTGATTGATCGATTCGTCATACTTGTAAATAAACCATCATGAAGATATTCGATTTAGTTTATACTTTTGGCACTTAATTCAAATAAATAATCAGCGGATTTAAAAGAAATAATATAGATGAAAACAAAATTTGGTACCAGTTATTTTGGTAATAGAGCCAGACAACATGTTAGAAAAGATTTGGAAGAAATGGTCCAATTAGGTTTTAATTATGTGGTCCATACTTTCAGTGAAAATGATTGGCGGTATTATGAAAAATCTATGGCAGAGATTGTGGCTGATTCAAAGGAATTAGGTTTAGAAGTAATAATGGATCCTTGGGGTGTGGGGGGTGTTTTTGGTGGTGAAGCCTTTTCACAGTTGGTATTTAAAGATCCGACCCTCAGCCAAGTGATGGCCAATGGAAACCGAGCGCCATCCTGTTGTTTTAATAATAGTAATTTTCGTGATGAAATCAAAAGTTGGATTGTTTCATGTGAAAGAATGAATGCAGACGGTATTCTTTGGGACGAACCTCATTGGTATATCCCCAGTTGGTATGAACGATCCGATTCAGAAGATGGTACATGTGTTTGTCACTGCAAGCATTGTGAAACAAAATATTTTGATAAGTATGGTGAATTGTTACCTCAGGAGTTGACGGAAAATTTCACAGAATTTTTGGATTCATCTCTTTTTGAGTTTATTGATTGGGCAACGGCAGAAACAAAACTGCACAATATGAAAAATTTAGTTTGCCTTATTCCAAACGAAGCATATTCAAGTGGGATTCAGGATTGGGAAAAAATCATTTCATTGCCCCAAGTGGATACCTTTGGTACCGATCCCTATTGGTTATGCCATAAGCAGCCCATGGGACCTTATGTGAGTGATTATGCTGTAAAAGTGCGTAATCTTTGTGAAAAATATGGCAAAGAAGCTCAACTGTGGGTTCAGGCTTTTTCTATTCCTGATGGTCATGAAGAGGAAGTGGGAATGGCTACAAAAATTCTATTGGACCATGGTATTGAAAATATAGGATTTTGGGGATTCAAAGCCTGCAATGCCATGTCTAAATTGCGTCCCGATAATCCGGAAAAAGTATGGTCCCAAGTAACAGGTGCTATAGAAAGTCTTAATAAATATTCAAATGGGGCCCATTAAGATCACCATTTTAGTTTTACCACATTAATAAACATTCATAGATGATTTAATATATGCATTCGAACGTAGAAAAAAAGTTTTTAGACCAATCTTCAGTTAACCCGATCAATCCAAATATTCCCTATATCATTGTTGATAATTTTCCGCGATTGGGTTTTTTGACATCACTTAGATTTCTAGAATGGGTGAATGAAAACCCAGAAGGTGTTATTAGTCTTCCCACGGGAAAAACACCTGAACATTTTATTAAGTGGACAAAACATTTATTGGATAACTGGCAGGATCCTAAGCTCGAAAAGCTTCGGTGTGAAAATGGCCTTGAACTTACCCAAAAGCCTAATTTAGGGGGATTGCATTTTGTCCAAATAGATGAATTTTACCCTATTGATTCTTCTCAGCATAATAGCTTTTATAATTATGACCAGCACTACTATATGGAGGGATTTGGGATGGATCCTCAGAAGGGTTTATTTATTGATTGTAATGAATTACCTAAGGCAAATGATAAATTGTTAGGTGAAATATTTCCTGATTTTAAAGTTGATCTAAGTCTCCGTTTTCGGGATCCAGCTTCGGCTATGGAAAAAGATCAGCAAAAGACCATCTTCTTGGTCGACCAATGGTGCTCCGAATTTGAAAATAAAATTATGGATAAGGGAGGAATTGGATTCTTTTTAGGAGGCATTGGACCAGATGGTCATATTGCATTTAATGTGCGAGGATCCGATCACAATTCCACCACTCGGTTAATGGGCACAAATTTTGAAACACAAGCTGCAGCAGCGACAGATCTTGGCGGTATTGAAATTTCACGTAACCGCCTTGTGATTACCATTGGTCTTGCGACTATTATCGCGAATCCTGAGGCAACGGCGATTATTATTGCGGCTGGTGAGGCAAAAGCAAAAGTAGTAAAAGCATCCATTGAGAATGAACCTGATATCCAATATCCTGCGTCTGTTTTGAGTAAATTAAAAGGTGGGCGTTTTTACCTTACACATGGTGCTGCTTCGGAATTGGATGACGTAATTAAATATGAAATGCGTATGGAAGAATGGACAGAAGAAAAAACACAACGGGCCGTGATTCGGCTTTGTCAAAAGTTGAATAAATTTGGCAGACGTTTAACATTAGACGAATTAGAAGCAGATAAATATGGTCAACTCATACCTGGATTAAATGAGGAAACAGTACCAAGCGTTTTAGTTTCTTTTGAAGAAAAAATCAACAAAGGAATTTCTATTCTTGAAAACGAAACATTTTATCATACGGGGCCACATCATGATGATATTATGTTGGGCTTTCTTCCCCATATTGTTCACTTGATTCGTTCGCCCAAAAATAAACATTATTTTACAAATATGTCTTCCGGGTTTACCTCCGTAACCAATTCATATATAACAAATGTATTGAACAAAACATTGGGATTCCTGGCCAATGGTAAGGTCCAAATGACTGATTATCCGGACTTTTATGAAAGAGGGTACCAACTTAAAAAAGACAAAGATGTTTATCATTACCTAGATAGGATAGCCAGTAACAATATTGAAGGACAGGCAAGAGGATTGAGTCACCGTACGGTTCGTGCTCTTGTGGAAATATATGGGATTAAATCTAAAGAAGAGTTGGTTGAAAGGATAAATGATATTCTTACTTATTTGGCGGGATGTTATGATGGTCAAAAGAATACACCTGAGATTCAAAAATTGAAGGGGATGATCCGCGAATTCGAGGAAGAACTGGTTTGGGCTCACTATGGAGTGCAAGTGAAAGATGTTTTCCATAAGCGATTGGGTTTTTATTCCGGAGATGTTTTTACAGAAAACCCTGAGAGAGAAAGGGATGTAGAACCAATATTGGATCAGCTTGTTGAATTAGATCCTTCCATTATTTCATTGGCCTTAGACCCGGAAGGTAGTGGCCCGGATACCCATTATAAGGTTCTCCAAGCGATTGCAGAAGCAGTGAGATTATGGGGGAAGAAAAAAGATTTATCCAAATTAAAAATTTGGGGCTATCGAAATGTATGGTATCGATTTGACCCGGCAGAAGCAGATATCATTATTCCAGTATCATTGAATTCTATGGCAATGCTGCGGGACACTTTTATGAATTGTTACTTGAGCCAAAAAGAGGCATCCTTTCCCAGCTATGAATGGGATGGGCCTTTTTGTGATTTGACACAAAAGGTATGGGTAGAGCAGCATGAATTAATGCAATTGGTTTTGGGCAGGGATTTCTGGTATCAGAATGAACATCCAAGATTGCGAGCAACCCATGGATTGGTTTTTATTAAAGAAATGACAGTTGAGCAGTTTTTCAATGAAGCTCAAAAGTTGGAAAAATCCATGGAAGGTCAAATTAAGTAACTTTAATTTTGTCATTAAATGAAAATATTAAAGTCATTTTTCATATATAATATATTTTGTCTGGTTTTAATGGGACAAATGTCTGTGCCAGCGATTGACTTTTTACCAGAAAAATATGTGTGTTACCAATCTATTAAGCCTATAATAATGGATGGGAAGTTAGACGACGAATCCTGGAAAAAAGCCGAATGGACATCTCATTTTATCGACATAGAAGGAATCCAAAAACCATTTTTTGATACAAAGGCAAAGATGTTATGGGATGAACAATATTTCTATTTTGGATTTGAGCTGGAGGAAACTCATCTTTGGGCATCATTAACACAAAGGGATACAACAATTTATTTTGATAATGATATTGAAATATTTATCGATCCGGACGGGGACACTCATAATTATTACGAACTAGAGGTTAATGCACTTGGGACAGAGTGGGATCTATTTCTGACAAAACCTTATCGTGATCCTCATATGTGGGCCATCAATGAATGGGATATAAAGGGGTTAATTACAAAAGTTCATTTGGAGGGCACCTTGAATGATCCTCGTGACATTGATAAAAAATGGACAGTAGAGGTAGCTATTCCATGGAAAGTTATAGAGAGCAAGCCATTCCCCAAAGATGGAGATCAATGGCGGGTAAACTTTTCAAGGGTCCATTGGGATAGGGATGTTGTTGAGGATCATTACCAAAAGCAGGATAAACCAGCCTACAATTGGGTGTGGTCCCCTCAAGGATTGATTGCCATGCATTATCCTGAAATGTGGGGATTCGTTCAATTTTCAGATAATGAAATTGGAGGCCAAAAATCAAACTTTACTTGGGATCGGATTGAAGATGCAAAATGGGCATTGAGGCAAGTTTATTATGCCCAAAGGAACTATAAAGGGAAGAATGGGGTTTTCACAAAAAACCTTCCTGCCCTGAATCTAGATATGGATAAACCTTCGGGGTTTTTATGGCCACCGGAGATTGAAGCAACTTCGAGCCAGTTCACAGCCAAACTGAAAGAAAACAAATCGAATAGAATTGTTTTAATTAAAGAAGATGGAAAAGTTTGGATAGAAAAAAAGGGAGATTAAAAATCCCCCTATTTTGATGATTTATATTTTAATCTGGTTTCCGATAATTAATCTTCATTCGATCGAGACGTTTATATTGCCATTCCATCCTTGAAGTAAAACTCTCATAGTCTCTATCTTTTGCTTGGGACCATAATACTTCTGCCATGGCACTCATACGAGGAATGGCCATATACTCTGCCTTTTCAGGAGTACTGATATATTCGGTCCAAACATTGCCTTGTCCACCTAAAATGAAATGTTCTTTATCTTTATCGATCTCTGCTGGAACCGGTTCGAATCCATACACTTTTTCTAAAGAAAGTAATCCGCCAATAGCCAATGGTTCATTATCTTTATTTTCGGATTGATAATAGTCAAAGTACGCATGAGAAGTAGGTGACATGATTACTTCATGCCCGGCATTGGCAGCGGCGATGCCACCATCCATACCTCGCCAAGATTGAACAATGGCTCCTGGAGCCAGGCCACCTTCAAGTATCTCATCCCAACCAATCATCCGCTTTCCAAGTCCGTTTAAAATACCTTCAATTCGTTTAATGAAATAACTTTGAAGCTCATGTTCATCATGTAACCCCTCAGCCACAATACGTTGTTGATCAAGGTCATGTTCTTTCCAGCGATCTTTCGGACATTCATCACCGCCAATATGGATGTAAGGACTTGGGAAAATTTCTGCTACTTCAGTTAATACTGTTTCTAAGAATTCAAAAGTAGATTCTTTCCCAGCGCAAAACACCTCTTTATGTACACCCCAAAGTTTTGCTACAGTATGAGGCCCACCTGTGCAGGATAACTCAGGATAGGCAGCAAGTACAGCTCGCGTATGGCCGGGCATTTCAATTTCGGGCACAACAGTTATATATTGTTTTTGTGCATAGGCAACCACATCAGACATTTCTTCTTTGGTATAATATCCGCCATATTTATTCCCATCCCATTGATGAGGTTTATCACTATAATGACCGATTAATGATTCATCCCGGTAAGCACTAATTTCTGTAAGTTTTGGATATGCGTCTATCTCCACACGCCATCCTTGGTCTTCCGTGAGGTGCCAATGGAATACATTCATTTTATGCATGGCAAGGTAATCGATATACCTTTTTACAAAGGTCACATCAAAGAAATGCCGACCTACATCCAAATGCATTCCGCGCCACTGAAAACGAGGTATATCCCTGATAGATACTTTTTGAATTTCTATTTTATTGGCGGCACGTTTGCCTGAGTCCAATAATTGAAGGAGTGTTTGAATGCCATAAAAAACACCATTTGGAGAACTGGCGTTGATTATAATCTCATCAGTTCGAATACTCAACTCATAATCCTCAGAGTCATCTGTTGTGGAATTCTCAGAAATATTCAATGATATATTTTGCTTCGATGATTTTGATAGGGAGATTCCATGATCTGTTTGAATGTTCTCAGCTAATCGCTCTTTTAAATGCTTCAGATCTGGATGACCGTCATTATGATTGATAGACCAATCTGCACTAAAATCAGCTGTTCCTTTTTGAATTGAAACTGAGGATGGTAAAGGTACAAGTCCCAATTCACTGACTAGAACTTCAGATTCACATCCTTGAATAAAAAGGATGGAAATAATAATGGTAAAGTTGAATAGAATTTTCTGCATAATATTAAGTTCCCTTAAAGTTTGAATATTTGGTTTCGTTTTGCAATGTTGAATCCTGCCTCATTAATTGCATTCTGGGCATCTGACCCAATGGTTAATGCCGGGTTGGTATGGTTAAGATGAATGAAGTGAATGCCTGATTTATTAGTAATATTATTTAATGCTTCCATGGATTCAACTATGAAGGGGTGGGGTATCTCAGACATATCTCGTCCTGGGATTTCACCATTTACAAAGAATGATCCATCAATAAGTGAATATTCATTTTCAGAAGCAATATTCACAATATCTTCATCCCACTTTTCCCATTTATCAATATCGGGTATGAAGATTAGAGATTTGTTTGGTCCTTCAATTCTATATCCAACTGTTTCTGAGAATTCATCCCGATGGGGGACTCGGAATGGTGTAATTGAAATTCGTTTATTCAACTCAATTTTTTTGCCATCGTTTAATTTTTTAATTTTAATATTCTCTAAATCTATCAACTGATTCCATGGCCCATTGGATCTTAGAAATTTGGTCATCTTAGGCATGGCATAAACAGGAATACTTTTAGTGCCCATGACCTCTCGGCCCAAATGGATGAGTCCTGTATAATGACCTATATGGGCATGGGTTAGGAAAATACCATTTAGTTTATCTCCGTCATTTCCAGTGAGCATTTCTAATTGTTTAGAAAAGTCAGGAGTCGCCTCGATCATCCATGTTTGATTGGAATTGGGATCCACAATTCCTAAAGATACAACCATCAATCTTTTGTTTGGATCATTCCAACGATCGGCGCAGCATTCTTTTTGGCATCCAGCATGAGGGGCCCCCCCGTCTTGGGCAATTCCTAGGACGGTGATGTAGGGTTCCAATTCCGGTTGGGATGAACATCCGATTAAAAGAAATGCAATGAAAATGGATATTATTTTCATGCTTATAATGATTCCAAAATATTCACTATCTGATCTTGAAGTTTTCGATAAGGCGCTGAAGATCCTGAAAATCCATTCATTAAAATTGAAAAGGCAAGTGGTTCACCATTTTGAGTAAAGACAAATCCTGAGAGAGAAGTTACACTGGAGAGTGACCCTGTCTTTGCCACCACATTTTTAGAAAAATTTCTATGGGATAATGTACCATTCTTCCCACCTTTTGGAAGTGTTTGTATAAAATTATTTCGAATGGAGGGTGTTTCGTAAACCCAAGTTAATAGTCGAATAAAATGATTGGGGCTGGAATAATTATAGCGGGAGATACCGGACCCATCTTTCATGGAAAACTCAGTTGTGTCAATCCCAACTTCATCATTTAAAAATGATTTCACGCCAGTTAAACCATTATCCCAATTTCCCTGACTTCCTGATAATTGCCTACCGATCAATTTAATCGTTAATTCTGCTGTTAGGTTGTCACTCTCAACCATGAGGTTCTCAAGTGAATTAATAATTGGTTCTGATTGATGAGTTGTAACTAGTTCTGCTTTATCTGGGCGAATTCCTTTTTCAATATTATGGATTTTCATTCCCTTAGCATTGAGCATTTCATTGAATACAGTTCCTGTAAATAAAGTTGGATCATCCACATTTCGGTAGATCGTGTCCGTTGATGTAGTATCCATGAGAAATCCGGAAATGGAAAAATGGTTTGATTGATTTTTCCAATCTCTCTCAATCTTGAACTTCTTAAAATTGGATGTGTCATTGACTGTTCTTGAATCATTAATTACATCAATATATTGAGTATTTGGATTGTTAATGACCTTAGCGATTTTACCTAAATTTCCTGGAGAAACATGAAAATCCACACAATTATCATTCAAACTCAATGCACTGATTTGTGCGGCATACCACCATGATCCTTCGTCCCACATCCAGCCTTCACCAAACCGACGGTCATCATGAAACGAATCATCAAGAATTAGTTTATTAAATTGACCATTCGTGTTCGAAACGATTAGAGCCAATGAATCTAGTGTGGATAATGTTAAATCAGGATCACCGCCACCCACGAGATAGAGCGTTTCCCCATCTTTGTAAATATTTGTTGAATAAGTATAGTTTGTGTCAATAGTCGCCAGCGCAGCAGCATGGGTATATAGTTTATTGTTACTGGCAGGATTAAAAAGAGAATTGGAATTGAGTTCGTAAAGTGTACTGCCTGTTTTTAAGGAGACGATTTTTATTCCAAGATTTGTTAAGAGACCAGATGCATTGATTAATTCATTGATTTCTTTTCGAATTGTAGGTTGTCCACTTTCCTGATAAATGGTTGGTGTATTTGTGCAACCAAAGATCAAAACCAGAATCAATAGATATATGAACTTATTCATAAAGATGATATTGAGATGATGATTGAATGAAATCGGATAATTGGGTGATTAAGTTCATATTCATACCTGATTTAATTTGAGTAGATAATCCCGATTGTCCCCATAACCTTTCCATTCCGGATTCTTTAATCTCAAAATGGTCTGGATATAGTTTGGCAATAGTATCAATTATTTGAATTCCCATTTCAATACTATTTAATTGGTCCCTATTTGTTAAAAGTATTTGAATACCATTGCATACCAAATCCTTATGTTTAGGATTTATTGCCATGCCCGGAATATCTATCGGAATATAGCTTGTTGGTATAAAGGTAACACCACTGAGATTTAAATTATTTAAAGCCTTAGATAATTCGTTGCCATCGATCCATGGTGCGCCAAATTGTTTAAATGGTTTTTTTGTTCCACGCCCCTCATTCACATTGGTGGCTTCCAATAAACATATTCCGGGATAGATGATTGCTGTTTCCAAATCTGGAATGTTAGGGGAAGGTTTTACCCACGCAACTTTTGTTTCATCTAGCCATTGAGTGCGGTCCCAGTTTTTAATGGGAACTATTGTTAATTCTGGAATGGATTTGATCCATTTCTCTCCAGCAATCATTTTTGCTAACTCGCCTACTGTTAATCCATAGCGAATTGGTATGGGGTAATACCCAACAAAGGATTGGTGTTTTAGATCCAAGTCAGGGCCTTCAACGTGTCGGCCCGTTATCGGGTTAGGTCTGTCTAAAACAATAACATGTACACCAGCATCGGCCGCTGCTTCCATAACCAACCCAAGCGTTGAAATATAGGTGTAAAACCGGGCACCAATATCTTGAATATCATAAA
Organism: Candidatus Neomarinimicrobiota bacterium; assembly: GCA_018647265.1. Classification (NCBI taxonomy): domain Bacteria; kingdom Pseudomonadati; phylum Fidelibacterota; species Fidelibacterota bacterium. The sequence goes on from JABGTK010000032.1 coordinate 9,523, forward strand.
TAATAATGTTTAAATCTTTTAATTGCTCTTTTGTTGGTTTCCTGTTTTTACCGTATAGACTAACTACTTTTGGAAGTGATTTCAATTGGCCATTATATTTTACTTTTTCGCCAGCTGCCGCTTCGCCAAAAAGTCCATGCTCGGGTGAAAAAATGATTTTAAGATCCACATCATTTAGGGCCATAAACCGTTCATAGTTTGGCGTTCCATTACCGTCAATCCCGGTATGATTTGTAACAAGACCAATTGATTTTCCATTGATCAATTCTAACTTTTCATCCAGCAATACATCTAGCCCGATCTCTACTTGAGATGCTTTATCAGGGACTTTCGGGTGATGGGGTTTTGGTATTGTTCCGCATCCTGTCAGATATAAAAAGAGGAAAATAAAATGCCTTTTCATTATTTCAGAAGTGTGAACTTTTTAGTTACAATTTTATTGCCTTGGGAAAGATTAGCTAAATACATTCCTGATGGCGCTTCTAATCCATTGGGAAGCAATCCATTCCATGTAAATTTTTGCTTCTTTGTGGCCAATGGTTGGACAGATAATTTAATAATTTCCCGGCCGATTATATCTGTAATGGTCAAATAGGCAATGGGCGAATATTCAAAGATATGGAACTCAATTGTAATGGAGCGATTAGAAGGATTGGGGTAAAGGGAAGAAATATTTAATTTTTGTGGAATTACATTTATTTCGTCTTGGGTGGAAGCAATGGCGCCGTCTAGGTAATCCAATACTTTGGCCATGACTTCATTCCTTTTATCATCTGGGTAAATAGTCTCAAATCCAAAACTGAAGTACACCAACCCACCTGGGATTGGACTGCCACCAAAGCTGCCTTTAAAGGCAATGCCGGCGCCACCACTTATATTATATTCAGCGTCGGTATATTTCAAGATAATTTCTCCATTTCCCGCAGGTTGTATTCCGTCGGGCCAATCAACATCATAAGTACCATAGGATCCGTCATCAAAATTAATGGATAAATTTTCCAACATTGTTCCCGGAACCCCCGTTGCGCTATAAGTTCCTTGTTTTCCTGCCGCAGCATCTGAAAAGTATTCTGCTTTTAAATATTTTTTATAAAATTGCTGATCGGTAAAATCGCCTTTCTCAGAAAGGTCATAACCTACTTCAGAACCGGAAATGAATAATCGCCCACCGTTTTTTAGAAAGTTCTGGACCAATTTTTGTTCTTCTACTGTAAAAGTAGAGGTAGCAGAGCCCTCTTCACCTAATATCCAATCAACAATAGAATAATCATTCAGTTTTACCCTTTGGTTAATTATTGATTCATTATTAGCGGAATCAAAAATATATCCAGCATTATGAATTGCAACGCCATGTTGACGAATATAATCAAATGAATTATCAGTTCCAGATACTCGGTCAAATCCATTCACTATTAACACTTTAGGTGTATTGGCTGAAGTCACAACACCTAGAACTTCGGTGAAATCACTATTACCATATTCATTTGTTGCTTTGATTTTCAAAAAGTAAGGTTCGTCTGTTGTTAGGTTTTGGAGCAAAATAGGTTGGGATGAAAAAGTGCCCAGTTCTTCAGTTTGACTAGAATCAAGGAAAACACGTATCACTTGGAATGTTGAAGCTGTTTTTGAACCGGTAAAATCAATGGCAGCAACGCCACTACCCATATTTGATATGGATATATTAACGGGTGAAGAAGGGCCTGTTTTTGCCCCAGTCTTTTCTTTTAATAAATCCCATAACTGGCTATAGTCGTTGTCATAACCTAAGGCCCACATGCCGATGCCACCGAGGTTTTTAGACAGGGCAAAATCATATTTTTTAGAGAGAGAAAGGCTATCGTCATACCAAGCTTGGAACCAGCCATTATTTTGATATTTGTACCATGGTGTTTCCGAAGCGCTGTCCCATAATTTGCCATAAGAAAGAACCTTTGATTCAGCGGTTGAATAGATTACTGCTGTCCCCGAACCGGTTGTTCCGGCGCCCTTATCACCTGAATTCGACGGCCATTGATAACCATAATAAGGTACACCCAAAATAATTTTAGCAGCATTATTCCCCGTAGCAGACAAATAGGTATTTACCGTATTGGTAATATTGTAAGATCCGCCTTTTAGAGGTGAGACAGGACCGGTGGTAGAACTACCTTTCCAATGATAGTCATAACCCATTATAAAAAGGCCATCGCTTTCCGTAGCCAATGCATTGAAATCCCATGCGCTGCTCCAATCCACAGCTGGGGTGGCCAAGGTAACTTTAGCATGAGATATAGAATCCCTGAGAGAACTACGTAAACTTTTAACGAAAGTAACAAGGTTAGCTTTTTGTGATGCAGGGAATACTTCAAAATCTAAATTCACGCCATCCGCACCGCCGCGTTGGACTTCATAAATCAAATTTTTGATTAAATTATTTCTGTTAGTGGAACTACTCAGTAATGTTTCCAAATCTGTTTTGTTAAATAGGGAGACAGTTAAAACAACTTCCACACCATTCGAATGGGCTTTATTGATAAGGTCAGTTACGGGCCATCCATGGAGATTGGTAAGCTCCCCTGAACCGTTGGCTTCTGCAGAAAAATAAGCAATTGTGGTCAAGACATCGTAATCATAATTCTGCCACTTGGTACCCTGCCAGTAGGGGTGATATCCAAAAACTATAATGGAAGGGTCTTGGTCCCGATATTGAATTGGAGCGGCAGGGCTTGTTTTTGGTTTGTAAGATGGTTCCAAAAAGTTGGCCTTATTATAATCCAACTCAATTTGGTGGATACTCTTGAAATTTTCTTGAGAAAAGCCCAAGGACAACAGTGCAAAAATAATTGTTAAAATTTTAAACATGACAATTTGAAAATATATCCTCAATTGTTTCTCGTCGACGGATTAATCTATGGGATGATCCATCCAGGAGAATCTCGGCAGTCCGGGGCCGGGTATTAAAATTGTGAGACATGGCATAGCCGTAAGCGCCTGCATCCATAATGGCAATGAGATCACCTTCAATTACATTTGGGAATTCACGACCAATTGCTATGCGATCTGTGTTTTCACAAATTGGACCGGTAAAATCAACTGACCCATTGTTTACTCCGTGGTCACCTACTTTGTAAATTCGATGATATGCGCCGTAGAGGGCTGGACGCATAAGCGTTTCCATGCCCGCATCAATACCGACGAAATTTTTATAACTATTTTTTGATCCCGTTACAGATGATAAAATAAATCCCGCATCACCAATGATTGATTTGCCCGGTTCAACCCAAAGGGCTGGCGCTGTTTTTTGTTCTGGATAATTAGTATAAAGGACTTTAGAAAGTTGGCTAAAAAGGCGATCATAATTCAGCGGTGATTCCTCATCTCTATAAGGAATCCCTAGTCCACCACCCATACTGATAAATTCAAATTGAATATTGAGTTTGGTCTCAATCCTTTTTGTATGGTGAATAATTGCGGTAAGTAGTTCAATAAAATAGCTTTCATCCAAATTTCCCGATCCTGCCATGCATTGAAGGCCAAATCGTTTAACGCCTGCATCTTTTGCTTTTTGATAGGCAGTAATTATCTTTTCAGCAGGAATGCCAAATTTTGCATCCTCACCAGCTGTGGTAATCTGGGAAAATGTTCCCTTTCCAAATCCCGGGTTTAATCGAAATGAGATTCGTTCCGGGATGCCAATTTTTAGCAACCGATCCAAAGAAGTTTCATCATCTAAATTCAAATAGCAGCCCTTATCCATTGCGAAGGATAAATCATGTATTGATTCATAATTTCCTGTATAAATACAATCTTCTGGTGCAATACCACCCAACTCAGCCGCATAAATTTCCCCCGGGCTTGAGCAGTCTCCCCCCAGATTATTACAAACCGATTTCATAACCTTTAATAAATTTGGATTGCTGTTGGCTTTTATTGCATAACAAATATGATGATTTGTAAAATGGGTATTCAACGCATTTGTTAATCGACTAATATTGTGTTCAACCCTGTCTTTAACATATATGTAAGATGGTGTACCGTAAGTATTGGCGATTTCCGCCATGAGGCCCTTGTCTTTTATTAATTCTCGAAGCGGATGAATGTTCATAGTCATTTCTGTATCTGATTAATCCCTAAACTTATTCAATTTTGGTTTTAAGTCATAAGTTAAAGATGACCTAAAATATGAATTGTTATGTTTAATTTTGACACTGGAAAAATAAATAATGCGCTATAAATCAACTTTATTAACAGTGGTACTCACATCAATTTTGATTGGACAATCTAATCCTGCCATTTATTATAAAGAAGGGTTAACCTATTCTGTAACAAGTAAGGAGACTCGATTAATCTTAGTCGCGGGACTTTTAGCTTCAGGTTTCGCCTATAAATATGACAATACAGTACAGTCTTATTCCCAATCTCATGGCTTGATGCCAAGCCCATTGGCAAAGGTTGGGGATTATTGGGGTACAGGAGGACAAGTCTTATTGTGGGGAGTCATTTTATCCTCTGAAAATAAAAGTGAGGAATTTCGATATGCCAGCACAGCTTTTGTAGCCAATGGATTGTTGACTTACGGCCTAAAATTTGGAGTGGGGCGAGAGCGGCCTGATAAGAGCAATAAAAGAGCATTCCCTTCTGGTCATACATCTAATAGCTTTTTAACTGCCACAATTGCCCAAGAGATTTATGGGTCTAAAATTGGGATTCCAGCTTACATATTGGCATGCATAACCGGGTTGAGCCGAATTCATGATAATAAACATTATTTAAGTGATGTTATTTTTGGGGCGGCATTAGGCACCGCCGTTGGGAAAGGTTTTGGGAAAGTTTATCGGAATAATAAAATTCCAGTGATTGGGATTATTCCGCAAAATCAAATACTGCAGATTAATTTGGTATGGCAGCTTTAGTTATGCAAAAAATATCAGGAAAATTAATTGTGGGTATCATTCTTGGGATTTTAGCAACGGTTGTATTCTTTGTTATTTATAATATGATAAAAAATGGATGGATTATATAAGAGGGGCAAAGATTGCCCCTCTTATATAACGATCAACTATTTATTAGGTAATTGATTCAACACAAGGTTTATGCGTGTTGAATCTAAGGTATCCCCCGGTTTTACAATTTCTTCTGACAAACTGGTGGTATAGGATTTTCCATTCCATTCAAAAATTGCACCCGGTCCTTTTTCTTGTCTCGCAAATGCAAATGCCTGTGAGAAAGTAACGGGCAACGTGTCTGGGGTTATTGCCGGATCTGCAACATCTTCAATCAGAGCCTCATAGTGAGGGACCTCCATTTCGATGGTGTTATCAACAACTTCAACCGAAGAGTTTGAATCCACAATTTTGTATGGGTCATTATCGTCAGGTTGCTTTAAATATCCATTAATCAGGATAGCAATAGCTGCTGTGAGTACGAATCCAATAGTGAATCCATCTGTTTTGTTTAGGTGCATGGCGTGCTCCTTCTTTATGTTAGTTAAAAAAAAAGAGGGAATGCCTTTCGACACTCCCTCCCAGGTTTTGTAGATTGAACCGCTTAAATGAATTAAAAGTTCCAACAAATGCAAATATTATTCGCAGCTATCACACTTTCAGGGGTTATCCATATATGGTCTGACCATAATAATAGAAATATTGTTTCCATAATTTTTAAACCACTAACAATGCTTCTGATTATATCGATTCTTTTCCATACCACAATTTCATTTGAAGGCTATGGGCTATATATCTTGTTGGGATTGGTATTCTCGCTTTTGGGGGACATAATGCTTTTAAAACCATGGTATAAGTTTGAATTGGGGTTAGGGGCTTTTCTCATAGGCCATATTTTTTATATTATTGGTTTTACTAGTATTAATGGATTTAACGATGATATACTACCTTTGTTACCATTTGTTGCTTTTGTTATATGGCTGTATCGCAATATTAAACCAAACTTAGGGAGGGATAAAATTCCCGTTATTGTTTATATGTTAGTTATTTTGGTCATGGTTTGGCAGGGAACCAATGTTTGGGTGGCAAGTCTTCCACAATTTGGCATATATATAGCACTTGGATCATTCATATTTTGTGTATCTGACTCACTCTTGGCTTATGGCCGTTTTAAAGGAGCCATTAAATATGGAAATACCCTCGTATTAAGTTCTTATTATATAGCACAAACACTTATCGCATATTCAGCATACTTGATCATTGTGAACTAAATATACACATTGTGTTTATAGTAATTTTGTTTAATCGCTACTGAAAATTAATTTGTCAAAAAAATATTCAAATTGGAAAAAATGAGGTTATAAATTCGCACCTATGTTTACAGCAAATACTTATCACAATAGACGAAAAGTCCTTTCTGAGAATCTCAATGAAGGATTAATCCTTTTACCGGGGAACAACCCAGTACCCATGAATTATCCATCCAATTGGCTGCGGTACCGACAAGACAGTAATTTTTTATATTATTGTGGATTGGATCATCCTCACATAAACTTGGTGATTGATGTTAAATCAGGTGATTCAACTCTTTTTGGTGATAACTTGAGTGTGGACGATATTGTATGGGAAGGTGAACGAACACATATTTCAGAAATGGCCAAATCGGCTGGTATAGAAAATTGTTTACCATCGAGTGCACTTCAAGATTTTCTTAAAACCAAAAATAAAACAATTCATTGTTTACCCCGTTATCGAGATGATCAAAAATTATTTCTAGACGGATTATTGAATGGTAAAACCAACGGATCTTCAAAAGAACTAATCCAATCTGTCATTCAACAACGATCTATTAAAACAGACGAAGAAATAAATGAAATTGAACGAGGTCTAGAAGTCACAGCCGAATTGCACAAAATGGCTATGCGTACAACTGGGCCCGGTGTGACAGAGCAATTTGTTGTCGGCCAGATTGAAGGTAATGCCCTTTCTCAAGGTAGAAGGTTAGCATATCCTGTAATTTTTTCAGTTCGGGGTGAGATTCTTCACAATAATGAATATCAAAATGTGATGGAAGCTGGGCAGTTGACATTGAATGATTCCGGCGCTGAGTCACCCATGCATTACGCTAGCGACATTACACGCACATTTCCAGTGAATGGCAAATTTACCGATAGACAAAAAGAAATCTATCAAATCGTATTTGATATGCAAGAAGCGTCGTTCACATTTTGCGCCCCTGGAAAATCTTACAAAGATGCCCATCTTGAGGCAGCAACAATTGCGGTTCGTGGATTGAAGGAATTAGGTCTCATGAAAGGTAATGTAGAAAAAGCAGTAGAAGCTGGCGCACATGCATTATTCTTTCCTCATGGGTTGGGTCACATGTTAGGATTAGACGTTCATGATATGGAAGGCCTCGGTGAAGATTTGGTTGGATATGATGAGAATGATGACCGCAGTGATCAGTTTGGATTAGCCTATTTACGATTGGCTAAAACGCTTGAACTGGGCTTTGTATTGACCGTCGAGCCGGGAATTTATTTTATTCCTCATTTGATTGATCAATGGCAGTCAGAAAATAAACATGAAGAATTTATTAATTACAATGCCCTGGATACTTACCGCGATTTTGGCGGTATCCGAATAGAAGACAATATTGTAATTACAGATGATGGCTATCGAATCCTTGGCCCTCATATCCCTCGTTCTATAGATGAAATTGAAGCCATTATGGGAGAAAATAATGCGTAAAACAGTTTGGTTATACTTATCATCCTTCGGGATCATGTTCGCTGTTCTTTCCTGGCTGCAAGAATCAGGCATCATGCCAACAGATATTGGACCTTTAAAAGGTGTGGCAGCTTTGATTGCGGGCACCATTTTATATTTTACCGTTCCTAGATATTTAAACTAATTCCTAGTCCAGTTGAATTCGTTCAATTGATTCTTTTTCTCCCCTTTGAACCGTTATAAGTTTTTCAGCTTATGATAACTCTTTTTGATACACCTCCCCCAAGATTTCTTGATGATGAAATAGTAAAAATACTATTAATCGACTTTAATCTTATTGGAGATGTGAATTCGTTAGTTAGCGATCGGGATCAAAATTTTCTAATTCAATCTGATAATGGTTCAAAATATATTCTAAAAATTTCTAATCCTGCTGAAGAGCGAGAAATCCTTGAAATGCAAAATGAGGCTACTTTATTTATTCGTTCAAAAGATTCTAATTTGGGAGTTCCTTTGCAAATTGGGGAGATCAAAACGATTGAAAAAAATGGACAATCCTATTTCGTTCGATTATTGGAATATCTTGATGGTCAATTTTTAAAAGACCAAATTCTGGATGATGATACTTATGAAAAACTAGGTGAATTCTTGGGAAGATTAAATCGTGATTTGAATGGATTTTCACATTCGGCGGCGGATCGGGATTTTCATTGGGATTCACGAGCTTTAAATTTGATCCATTCGAGGTTACAATATTTAGATGAGAAATCAGATGAAAAGACAATCTTACATTTTTTAAATCAATATAAACGCCATGTGTCTCCCCATGAATCTCAATTAAGGAAAATGGTTATTCATAATGATGGGAATGACCATAATGTCGTGGTCAATAAAAATGGTGAAACAATTGGTATAATCGATTTTGGTGATATGGTTTATTCTTATCAAGTTGCAGAGCCTGCTGTTTGTATGGCTTATGTTGGCTTAGGGAAATCGGACCCATATCGATCCATGGGGCAAGTATTAAAAGGATATCATTCCAAATTTTCTTTAAATGATGCAGAAATAAGATCGGCGATTTATTTGACATGCATTCGTCTATGTATTTCTGTCACTATGGCGGCTTGGCGGATGAAGTTATATCCTGAAAATAGTTATTTAGCCGTTTCCCAGGATCAAGCTTGGGAATTGTTGAGAAGAATGGAAAATGAAGATTTAAGCATAAAATCAGAAGAAATGGTAATGAATGCTCAGTAGAGATCAAATTTCTGAATTGCGTAAAAAGCATTTAGGTCCATCTTTTAGTATCTCATATAATGAACCACTTCATATCGTTCGCGGAGAAGGTCAATATTTATTCGATGCAGAAGGGAAGCGGTATTTGGATGCTGTGAACAATATTCAACACGTGGGTCATTGTCATCCAAAAGTGGTGAATGCAGCACAAAAGCAATACGAAAAATTAAATACCAATACGCGTTACCTTGACGAAACCATAGTTAGTTACGCCAAGGATTTAACTAACAAATTACCTGATGGATTGGATGTCTGCTTTTTCACCAATTCCGGGAGTGAGGCCAATGACTTGGCTCTGCGCATGGCCCGCCATTATACCCAAAGTAAAGAAACAATTGTTTTAGATGCTGCCTATCATGGTAACCTGTCATCATTGATTGAGATTAGTCCTTATAAACATGATGGCCCAGGGGGCGCTGGGGCTCCCGTTTATGTCAATACAATTCCAATGCCGGATTCCTATCGAGGAAAATATCGTGGAAATAATGCAACCGATGGATATGTTGACGAAGTAGAAAAAGCGATTAAACATATTCAGAAAAATGGAAATAACCTGCCCGTATTTATTGTGGAATCACTCATGGGATGCGGTGGCCAATTGGTGTTACCAAATGGATTTTTAAAACGATCTTTCGAATTGGTACGGGAGGCCGGAGGCATTTGTATAGCTGATGAAGTGCAGATTGGATTTGGACGCATGGGATCCCATTTTTGGGGATTCGAAACTTGCCATGTCATTCCGGATATTGTAACAATGGGAAAATCCATGGGAAATGGTCATCCATTATCTGCAGTGGTTACAACACATGAGATTGCAGAAACCTTCAATAATGGTATGGAGTATTTTAATTCATTTGGCGGCAATCCCGTTTCATGTGCTGTGGGCCACGCCGTCCTTAATGTGATTGAAGAGGAAGGTCTACAGCAAAATGCTCATGATGTTGGAAATTATTTAATCAATCAGTTAAGCAAGATTGATAATTCTTTGATTGGACAAGTCCGTGGCCAAGGTCTTTTCATAGGTATTGAGTTGGTAAAGGACAAGGATGTATTAACTCCTGCTTCGAATGAAGCGGATGAAATTGTGAATGCCATGAAAAAATCTGGAATCTTGATGAGTACCGATGGTCCGGATCACAATGTATTAAAAATAAAACCACCAATAATTTTTACACGTGAAAATGCGGATGAATTGGTGTTTAATTTGACATCAATTTTTAACCAAATATCCTAAGTTAGATGAAAAAATATTCAATTCAATTTATAGCAGTTTTAACTGTTTTCTGGTTCGGTTGTGAAAATAAACAGCAATTTGAATGGGAAGACCCCACTGTTTTTCAAATCAATCAGGAACCACCGCGGGCGCACTTTTTCCCATATGAATCTGAAGCATTCGCCCAGTTAAATGATCACGGCCAGTCCAAATATTTTCAATCTTTAAATGGAATTTGGAAATTCAATTTTTCACCGAATCCTGATGGCAGACCAAAAAATTTCTATAAATCCAATTATGATGATACGAATTGGTCCGATATAAAAGTCCCAGGAAGTTGGGAAATGCAGGGCTGGTCCGTTCCCATTTATTTAGATGAGGAATATCCATTTACACCCAATCCTCCATTTGTACCTCACAACTTCAATGCAGTTGGATCTTATCGGAAATCCTTTGCCATCCCTAAGGGGTGGGATGGTCGTCATATCTTTTTACGGTTTGGGAGTGTTCGATCGGCATTCTATCTTTGGATTAATGGTGAAAAGGTTGGTTATACCCAAGGATCAAAAACACCGGCAGAATTTGATATTACCGATTTTATTCAAGAGGGTGAAAATAATGCATCCGTGGAGGTGTACCGCTTTTCTGATGGATCCTATTTGGAAGGTCAGGATACATGGCGGGTGAGTGGACTAGAGCGTGATGTTTATCTTTATGCCCGTTCAAAAACCCGGATTACAGATTTTTTTGTAAATGCGGATTTGGATTCAACTTTTAAAACAGGATTGTTTTCGGTCAGTGTAGATGTAATGGATCAAACCACTTTTGATGAAACCCTGACCGTTCGCGCCAAATTGGTTGAGCCCCTCCGACGAAATCGGGTGGTATTTGATTCCACAAAAACAGTTTCAGTCGATTCCTTGAGTTCAATTCATATCGCTTCAATTGTGAAACGGGTGAAAACATGGACAGCGGAAGAACCAAACCTATACCAGCTTCAACTCTCATTAATAAATAATGCCGGACAAGTTATCGAAGCGTTCACCCAACAAGTGGGATTCAGAAAAGTTGAAATAAAAGATGGAAATCTTAGAGTTAATGGAATTCCCATAATGTTTAGAGGCGTAAATCGTCATGAATGGGATCCGATCGTGGGGCGATCCATTTCGGAAGCATCCATGATAAAAGATATTCAAATAATGAAGCAGCATAATATAAATGCTGTCCGCGCTTCTCACTATCCCAATCAGGAACGTTGGTACGAATTGTGCAATGAATATGGATTGTATGTTATTGACGAAGCCAATATTGAAGCTCACGGAATGCGATTCCACCAAAATGGATTTGAAGAAATTACCAATGATACTACATGGACAGCTCAATGGTTGGATCGTGGTAACCGCATGTTTGAAAGAGATAAGAATCAGCCATCCATTATTATGTGGTCCATGGGGAATGAAGCTGGTGATGGGCAAAACTTTGTAGAATTATATAAATCATTAAAACAAAAAGATCCGTCCCGTCCGGTAGTTTATGAACCGGCGTTACAGGAAAATCATTCTGATGTTTATTTTCCTATGTATGATACTATTGAAGAAATTTCTGCCTATGCAGAAACCAATCCTGATCGTCCATTGATCTTGTGTGAATTCGCCCATGCCATGGGAAATAGCGTAGGAAATCTTATAGATTATTGGGATACCTTTGAAAAATACGAATCACTCCAAGGCGGTTTTATTTGGGATTGGGTGGATCAAACCATTTTAAAAACTGATTCATCCGGTAATGAATACTGGGCTTATGGTGGCGATTTTGGGACAGAATTCGTTGAGAATGATTCCAATTTTTGCGCCAATGGGCTGGTGGCTGCCGACCGTAGTTTGAATCCCCATATACTTGAAGTCAAAAAAGTATATCAACCTATTCGATTTAAAGCAAACAACCTGAAAAGGGGAAGAGTCCGCGTTACTAATGATTATGATTTCGTTAATCTGAGTGACCTCACTTTTTCATGGTTAATTAAGGGAGATGATAAAACTGTTTCTTCCGGGAAGTTTGGCACACTTGATTTGGATCCGGGTGAATCTAGAACACTCCAATTTAATTTGTCTAATATTCGTCCCAAACCAGGTGTACGTTATTATCTCACCGTTCAAGCCAAAACAAAATATAAAAAACCATTGGTGCCCAGAAATCATATGGTTGCTTGGGATCAATTTGAGTTACCCATTTACCGTGAAGCATTGGCCCAAGATCCAACAACATTACCATCATTGAATTTATTTAAAAATGATTTGGGTGTCGAAATATATGGTAAAGGATTTAAAGTTAAATTCAGTCGGGAATCAGGGCAAATCAGCGAATATGAGGTTAATGGTGAATCCTTATTAACTACACCGGCAGAGGCCAACTTTTGGCGGGCACCCAATGATAATGATCTCGGTAATGGTATGCCGGGACGAACACAAATTTGGAAAAATGCAGGCACTCGGATGAATACCAAAGTGGTTTACAGCACTCTAAAAAATAATACTGCAGAAGTACTTTTGATAAGCGAGGATTCACTCAGTAGTACTACAATCACATCCCAATATTATGTCTATGGAAATGGCGTTATAAAAGTGGCTCAAAAAATCAATATTTCTGATACAACCCAATCGGAAATTCCGCGTATTGGAATGCGTTTATCTCTTCCCGGTTCATTCAATAAGGTAGAATGGTTTGGGCGTGGCCCCCATGAATCCTACTGGGATCGGAAAACTTCTGCTGCAGTTGGTCATTATTCCGGAAGTGTGTGGGAACAATCTTTTGCATATGTCCGCCCTCAGGAGACAGGAAATAAAACGGATGTCCACTGGATGGCCCTAACCAATGGGAAACAAGGTTTAATGGCTAAAGGGATACCTACCTTTGATGGTAGCGTTCACCAATATCCTTATTCCGATTTGGATTATATTACAGCGAGCCAACGCCATGGTAAGATTCATCTAGTCGAAAAAAATCATACAGACTGGCTCATAGATTTTAAACAAATGGGCGTTGGCGGCGATAACAGTTGGGGTGCAAAACCTCATGATAAGTACACACTTTATCCCGGTGAGTATAGTTATTCTTTTATTCTTATCCCCTTTATGGAAGGTGACGATTTATCGACTCTTTCAAAAACTTCCATAAAATAAAATTTCCGCGAACACTTTAACCCTTTAACACACAATACAATGAATACAATCTCAATCATATCCTTTATCTTGGCCACAGGCGCCGTGGGCTTTTTCACCTATAAAATTGTCCACAAGATGAAAAAGTCTGATAATGCTACTGAAGAATATTTTACAGGAGGTCGTGCATTGGCTTGGCCTGTTGTGGCCGGATCATTATTACTGACCAATCTTTCAACAGAACAATTGGTCGGATTGAATGGTGCCGTATTTGGCGATAAAGCACTTGTGGGAATCGCCTGGGAAGCCTTGGCCGCTTTCGCCATGATTGCCACTGCTCTAGTTTTTCTACCCCGTTATCTCGCCAGCGGATTTACCACTACACCAGCATTCTTAGAAAAACGTTTTGATAAAACAACGCGATCTATGGTATCCGGATTATTTTTATTTGGATACGTTACAGTTCTTTTGCCCGTAGTGTTATATACGGGATCTCTCGCCATGATCGGTATGTTCGATTTGAATTTACCCCTTTGGCTTGTGGTGGCAACGATTGGCATTTTGGGAAGTGCTTATGCTATTTTTGGTGGATTAAAATCAGTCGCTGTCAGTGATACGATTAATGGTGTGGGGTTACTCATTGGCGGTTTAACTATTCCTGCATTGGCGTTAGTGGCATTAGGTGATGGATCATTTTTTTCAGGACTGGCCGTTCTCACAAATAACAATCCAGAATATTTAACACCGCTCACCAATACAAATGTGGATGGGAATGTGGTATCCGTTCCTTGGCCAACCTTATTTACTGGCATGATGTTTATTCAGGTGTTCTATTGGTCAACGAATCAGGTGATCGTCCAAAGGGCCATGGCAGCCAAAAGTTTGGCAGAAGGGCAGAAGGGTGTTTTGTTTGCTTCTGCTATGAAATTGGTAGGACCGTTGATGTTATGTCTTCCGGGGATTATTGCATTACACATGACAGATTTGACTATCGATAAACAGGATCAGGTTTATGGTGCGATTGTTCGCCACGTATTGCCCGACTGGTCGTTGGGATTATTTGCGGCAGTATTGATGGGTTCCATCTTGAGTTCATTCAACTCAGCGCTGAACAGTGCATCCACACTTTTTTCACTCCAGTTTTATAAAGGATATATCAACACAAAAGCCAGTGGTGAAAAAATTGTATCAACGGGGAAAAAGTTTGGAATTGCATTGGCCATTGTATCCATTTTTCTTGCACCCATATTGGACCAAATGCAGTCAATCTTTGAATACCTTCAAAAAGTGAATGGACTTTATAGTGTACCCATCATTGGCATATTTTTACTGGGAATAACCACTAAACATGTACCGGCAATCGCGGCAAAAGTAGGGATGGTTGTGGGGATGGCTGCCTACGCATTTTTCACATTTATTAATATCCAGGATGTACCAGAATTTTTTGCAAACGGTGATGGTGACCTTCATTGGCTCCATGGATATTTCATTAGTTTTATGGGATCCGTTTTGGTCATGTTAATTATTGGTAAAATAAAACCAAAAACAGCGGAAGAAATTGCTATCAGTGATCATCGAGACCCGGCGCCAGTAGATATGACTCCTTGGGCTTCAGCTAAAAATGTATCTATCGGCATTATGGTTGTGATTGTTGGGATTTACCTGTTATTAACTTTGGCGGCGAAATGAGCCTTTTGAACCTTACAAGTCTCCCTTGTCAAAGGGAAATTTACCTGTCCGCCTTTGGCATTCAGGCGGGGAGGGATATAATAAAAAACGCGGCCCCTTCTCAAAGGACGATTCACTTGTCCGCTCTCGAAGAGCAGGCGGAGTGGGAAATAATAAAAAATGAGAACTACTTCTTGTGATTCATACCCATTAAATTTCTATAATGTTTTCCAAAAGAGCATCCATATTATTGATATCCCCCCGGCCCCCTTTGGAAAGGGGGATTAATAGGGGCTCTTTTCAATTGTCCGTATGAGAATTTATTATAATCCTAAGTTAAAGCAGTTAGCGAGAAACCTTCGAAATAACTCTACATTGGCAGAAGTCTTGTTATGGAACGAACTGAAACAAAAAAGGATGAGGGGTTATCAGTTTTACCGACAAAAACCAATTCTAGATTATATTGTTGATTTCTATTGTTCCAAATTGGATTTGGTAATTGAAATTGATGGTATAAGTCATTTCGGGAAAGAAATTGAAGATAAAGAGTGGCAAACTAACATTGAAAATTTAGGGATTGAATTCTTGAGGATTCCTGATAATGAAGTAAAAGGTAATATGGATGGTGTTTACCAAGTGATAGTTGAATGGATTGAAGATTATAAATCAAATAATAATTAACAAAAACCCA
>JABGTK010000033.1 GCA_018647265.1 Candidatus Neomarinimicrobiota bacterium
AAGGGAATCATCCCCAATGAATGTTGCATTAATGCCTTGGCCGGCCAACAGTCCTAAAAGTAATCGTGTTGTTGTGCCAGAATTCCCACAGTCTAAGGGTAGTGCTGGATTGGAAAATTTTCCACCTGTAACAATCACGTCATTTTCATCATTGCGAATTTCAATTCCGCATGCTTCAAGACATTTTCGCGTGGATTGAACATCAGCACCTGTGGATAGGTTAGATATCCGTGATTCGCCATCCGCTAATGAAGCAAACATGAGCGAGCGGTGAGAAATGGATTTATCTCCCGGGAATGTTATTTCGCCTTTAATCATGAATAAAATTTAATATCATCACATGTGTAATTAATTGCAAAATATAGACACGTAATAGAAACATGTCCAAGCCTTGGACATGGTCATTTTGACAATAATTCATAAAGATTATTATTGATGAATACATTTTCTTTCCCAATTTTTTTAGGGGATAAAACGCCAATTTTTTCTAATTCTCTTAAATATTCAGCCGCTGTTTTTCGTTGTGCGATATTGGCATCAACAAGAAATTTTATTTTAATGTAGGGTTGTTCAAATAATAATTCTACCAACTCTTTTGAATACACTCGTTTTGGCAGTTTCTCTTTACAGAATAAAACTGTTTTATCTAATAAATCTCGAATCGCTTGGATTTTTTCCATAGTATTGGTCGAAGTGACATGGATTGCATCCAGTATAAATAATACCCAAGGCTCCCATTCGTTTTTAGCTGTAACATTTCGCAAATGTTGATAATAATCATTCTTTCTTTCAATAATGTATTTGCTTAAATAGAGAATTGGTAACTCCAACAATCCCATTTGGTTAAGATATAAAATATTTAAAATCCTGCCCGTTCTTCCATTTCCGTCAAAAAACGGATGAATCGCTTCAAATTGATAATGTATTATTCCAAGCTTTATTAAGGGGTCAACCGAATCATTTTCATGAATATAATCTTCAAGATTACGAAGTAAATCCCGAATAATTTTTTCTCCTTCTGGTGGTGAATAAATGGTCTTTCCAGTCGCTGGATTTCCAATAATGGTTCCCGGTACATTTCGAATACCGGCTGTATTTATTTTAATCGTTTGAACAATTTCTATCCATAGGTTAGTATTTAAAATAGGTTTTTTCTTTAAGGCCAAATATCCATTCAATAATGCTTCCCTATATCGGAGAACTTCCTTGGTTTGTGCGTCTATTTTCCCTGTTGATGTCGAAAATGCCTGATAAAGATGGTCATTTGTTGTGAAAATGTTTTCAATTTCTGAACTATCTTTTGCTTCTTGTAATGTAAGCGAATTAATCAAAATACTTGGGTTTGGAATTTTTTGACAAACACCATTTAATTTTGCCAATGAACGAGTTGCTGTGATGGTTTTTTTAAGAATTCTTGATGTTTCCAATTCAATATCTGGTGGTAAAACAGGTAAATCATTGAATGGTTTATTTGGGTGAAACATTATTCTCTTGTTATTTTTCATGGGTGCAATTTACACACGTTTTAATAACATGTGTAAATAATCGCAAAATATGGACACGTAATAAAAACATGTCCAAGTTGGACATGTTCATTTTAATGCCCATTCGTTTTCAATTCATCCGCAATCAAAAATGCCAACTCAATGGCTTGGTTTGCGTTTAATCGCGGATCGCAATGGGTGCGATATCTGTCGGTCAAATCCGCTTCAGAAATATGATCTAATCCGCCGGTGCATTCGGTAACATTTTGGCCGGTCATTTCTAAATGAATACCGCCAATTCGGGAGTTTTCAGATTTATGGATTTGGATATTTTGTTTTACTTCATCAATAATTCTGTCGAAGGGTCGAGTCTTAATTCCATTACTGCTTTTGATGGTATTCCCATGCATGGGGTCGCAAGACCAAACTACGGTGCGTCCTTCAGATTTAACTTTTCGAATCAATTTTGGCAAGTATGTTTCCACTTTATCATGCCCGAATCGGGCAATAAGTGTAATCCGTCCCGCTTCATTCTTAGGATTCAAAATATCCAAAAGGGCCATGAGTTCATCAGGATCCAGTGATGGTCCGCATTTGATACCAATAGGGTTTTTTATTCCGCGACAGAACTCCACATGGGCGCTATCTTTAAAGCGAGTCCGATCCCCAATCCAAACAAAATGGGCTGATGTGTTATACACATCTCCTGACGTGGAATCAACACGGGTCAGCGCTTCTTCATAAGGGAGTAGCAATGCTTCGTGACTTGTATAATAATGGACGCGCCGTAGCTGGGGCGTATTGGTGGAATTGATCCCCAATGCTTCCATAAAGTTCAAGCTTTCCTGAATTTGGTGCGCTAAATGACGATAACGTTCACCTTGGGGGCCGCTTTTCACAAAGCCCATATTCCATGAATTCACATGACGGAGATCAGCATAACCACCATCAGCAAAAGCACGGAGTAAATTTAACGTGGATGCTGCTTGGGAATAAGCTTTCAGCATTCGTTCTGGGTTGGGTTGCCGCTTGTCAGGATCAAAATTAATATCATTAATAATGTCGCCGGTATAGCTTGGAAGTTCAACGCCATTAATCGTTTCAGTTTTGCTGGATCTCGGTTTGGCGAACTGCCCTGCCATACGCCCGAGTTTTACCACGGGAAGATTTGCTCCGGATGTTAGAATCACTGCCATTTGCAAAATTACCCGAAAGGTATCGCGGATATTATCCGCATGAAATTCAGAAAAACTTTCGGCACAATCTCCGCCTTGAAGCAGAAAGCCATTTCCTTCCGCCACATCCGCCAAGGATTGTTTTAAGGAACGAACTTCCCCGGCAAAAACAAGGGGTGGAAAATTTCCAAGTGTCTTTTCAACTTCGGATAAATGTTCCTGATCTGGATAATCGGGAATATGTTTGGCGGTAAAATTCCGCCAGCTGTCAGTCTGCCACATTTTGTAATTCCTTCAGGCGATCATCCAAAGAATTTGTCGCCAGTTTAAGTTTTTTTATCGTTTCATCTGTGTAAGGATTGTAAAGTTGAAGATCAGTGTACAATTCCCAAGTATCGTTACACGTTTGGTCTACCAAATCCAAAAGATCGCGAAATCCTTGTGTATCAATAGCGGTTTTTCCAATGCCATATTCTTTTAACATGCGTCCCAAAAAGTGAGTCACACCTTGTGTTTTTGCCGCTAGTTGATCATGCTCATCTGGAGACATTTCCATCACTTGGATTCCTTGATCTGTGAAAAATCTCTGCCAGAATTTAAATTGTTCTTGCGAGTCTCTCGTATTATTCATCATCATTTTTAGACGATTGTTGGACACAAAAGAATCGGGTCCAAACATGGGATGTGTGGCAATGATGCCCACATGATTTGGTAAATATTTTTCCATCATATTTACAGGATGCGTTTTCACAGAACACACATCAATGATAGTTGTTCCATGGGAAAGATTTGGTGAAATTTCTTTTATGACAGATTCAAAATGCCGAATAGGCACTGCAATAAAAATGACTTTTTCTTTCAAAACAGATTTCAGATCAGTAAATGTAACGCTGGGAAATGCTCCATTTGATTTCGGATCGTAAGCATTAATGGAAAATCCTTTTTGCAAAATATTGGCTAAGACTTTCCCAAATCTTCCAAATCCGATTATACCGATGCTATTCATGAATCACCCAATTTTTTAATACCAAGAAATAAGGTAAGGTTATGTTTTAGATCATGGATGCTTTCTTGAAGAATTTCTAATCCATATAATTCGGCACACGCATTATTGGCAATCACGCCGGCTGTTTTTGGAAGTTTTCCTTCCGATAATCGTCGAGCAGCTTCGGCAGTATCGTCTTCTTCAATCAGCGGTCTAGTCCAAAAATGTTCACTCAAATAATCTTTACATTGACGTAATGCTTGTTGATGAGAATGTATTTCTGTCACATCGCCAACATACATCCCCGGCAAACTCAATAAATTTTGATTAATGGGAATGTGAAACATTTCAATAATATTGCAACGATATTTTGCCAGCGCTTCAACACTTTCGATTACAACACCGCCTTGGGCATTTTCCATGGCAAAAATACCGAAATCTGTTTCGCCATTTTCAACACCGGCTAATACCTGTTCTGATGAAATTTGGTAAATAATCTCGGCCCCTTCAAGCCCGTGATTATGGGAAAATTCTTGAGCTGCTTGTTCGGAAAAGCTGCCTTTTCCGCCTTGGATTCCAATTGTAATCATAATGTTCCTTTTAGGTCTTGAATTAAATTTTTTGTTGCTTCCACAGGATCGGATTTCCCGTCCATATTTTTAATAATAGCTGATCCTACCACAGCGCCATCGGAATGTTCATTGAACCAAACCACATCACTTCGAGTACTGATTCCGAAACCAACTACAAAAGGTGTAACGCTATATTTACGTACGCGATTTAAGTATTCCGAAAGGGCATCTTTGGATGCTAAATCATTTCCTGTAATGCCCAAAATGCTAACGGCATAAATTAAATCACCCGCTAGTTCTGATATTTTTTTAATGCGTTCATTGGGTGTATTAGGGGCCACCAATAAAATAGGAGAGACACCTTTGGCTTTTGCCAATTCACAAAAGGGTGTTGCTTCTTCTAAAGGTAAATCTGGAAGAATTAATCCATCAACTCCTGATGAAACACAATTATTCAGAAATGTTTCATGTCCCATTTTCAGAATCGGATTATAGTAACCCATTAGTGCGATTGGGACCTTTGTTCTTTGTCGAATTTCTGTAACTTGTTCAAATATTTTCTTTAGCGTCATACCATTA
>JABGTK010000034.1 GCA_018647265.1 Candidatus Neomarinimicrobiota bacterium
CCAAATCATCCTGATCTTTAATTTGAATATCTGGAATATTGTTTTGGAGTAATCCGCGAATATTTCGCCAACTAGCACTACCACCCAATAAATAATGTTTTTCATAATCCTTTAATGCATTGATTAACGAATATTGATCAACAATCCGGGGATTGCTTGATGCTGTTTCAACACTGGCCACATCGTGGATGCCCGTCACCATTCCAAATACTGAACGGGCTGTGCCCACCATGGGTACATAGAAACGATTAAAGAAAATGCCTTCCTGTGAAATTCGGTCAAGATTGGGTGTAGTATTCAACGGGTTGCCCACCCTCCCCATTCGGTTAAGTCCCACTGATTCTAAAAATACAATAACAATATTCGGGTTTTTAGTTTCTGAGATGGGTGCAGATTTCCATCGGTTGAAATTTAGATTGTTTATATTGGGCTCATCCACTCCAAGGTGTTTAACCATTAAATCATAATATGATCTTGTGATTTTTTCATCAAAGTCCTCAAGAGCAAACGTCCGTGTTTCGTTAAAATACAGTACAGGATTCAAAGCTGCTGAAACAATAAATGGATCTTCAATAAAATGGGCATCACTCCACAAAAGTTTATATTGACGAAAAGTCCCCCACATGGAAAAAAGTAGAATGAGCCCACCCACGGTGAAACCGAAAAATTTATCTCTAAATCGAAATAGACGCTTCCTGTCATCTAAATAACGGAATGCTTTGTCAATGGCATGCCATGTTGCCCAAATTAAAATAGATAAACCAATTAGTGACCAAACAATGGGGTATGATTCCCATACCATTTGAAGGGCGATAAATGGGTTCTCCATTAATTTAAAAGCAGACACATCAATTCGGTGATTGAGGTATCCATAATGTGCCATGTCAAAAGCGTAAAAAAAGGAGACTAAGACAGTAATGGTTCGAAGATAAATATTAACCAGTTTTTTTGAAATCGCCCTGCGCAATGGATTGATAAATGGAATCATGAAAAACAATCCAACGGGGACAAGGATGAAGACCGCTAACCGTAGATCAAAACGAACACCCACCCACAAAGCACGAATCAATTCAGTCGCAGGACCATCCAATTCTCTATAAAAAATGGCTATAAAAAACAATCTGAAAAAAACAAATAACGCCAAAAAGGATAAAACAGATCCGAAGATAAATTTTAAACGGCGTGAATGGTAAAACAAAATTCTCATTTAAAGTTTCAGTTAATCAGAATAGTGCTGATATATTTTATTGTGAAATTGACGCGGTACTGCCCGTGCCATCTTCATATATAAATCACCTTTTGAAGGAGCGAATGTATCTTGTCGTTTTACCAACCTTTTATAGTAATCACTCAAGGCACGGTTGTCCCCTTTAAAAGTGGCCCATTCATGGATAAAATTTTCTCTCTTTTTAACGGTACCATAAAAAACCATTTCACCACTATTCACATCCATAATTTGATAGGATAAGTTGAAGGTTGCGCCAGTACTCTTCTTGAAATGTTTAACCTTTGCCTTAACTTTTCCTTTAATATTTTTGGTCCTTTTTACACCGGCACTATCCACATAACTTTCTTTCCTAACCGTAACTTCCCTTTCCTGTGAAATTTCATTTTTTATTATTTCAACAGGACGGTAAGTTGTAGCGATTGTTGCGCTTAAAATATGGTCAGCGCCGGAAAGTTTACCAATCTCCATGTAATTATTTTCCGTTATCCCAGCCTGGACTAATCCCTGTTCATTGAGAATGACACTCAACTGTTCTCGGGTTATAATTTTTAAAAATTCTTTAGAATCGTTCGATTGTTGTATCATCATTTGATCGCGCAAATATTCGGTAATGTTTCTATCCCCTTTAAAAGAGCTGATCAAAAGTATGAATGTTGCATTTGCCTTTGCCTCTTCATAAAATTCCTGCGCATTCATATAGTTCTGTACATACTGAAGTGCCAGTTTAAAATTTATGGCAGCAGATTTTTGATCATCTTTTGACGCTTCTTCACGATAGTTCAAACCTAAAGTATAATGGTAATCCGCAGCCAATGGTTTTGCCTCTTTCAAGGCATAGGCGTAATCTTTAACATTCAGAGCAAGGGTATAGTTTGCGCCGGTTTGAAGAATCGGCGTCAGTAATTGGACCTCCGTCGCCAGTTTTTGCAGCGCTTCATACTCTTTAACCAACTTAGGCCACTTGGATTTATCCTCCATTAATTTCAGATCATCAACTTTGGATTGATGGTAATGCACAGCTAAGGGAAAAGCGGATTCGAGTAATGATATGCCTTTGGGGTTATTGGGTTTAATACGCAATGAATGTGATACAGAAAAAACTGCTGAATCATAATTGCGTATTGAATAATACCGTTTTGCAGATGCATAGTCACTGTAGCCCGGAATAAAGATTGCGCAGGATGAAAAGAGTAAAGTGAGGATAGCCAGAAAATGAATTCGGTAAAGTTTTTGTTTCATTATTAAATTTTGTTTCATTATTAAATATTGAGTCATGTTAGTCTTGAGCGGGCGATGAGAATCGAACTCACGTCACGAGCTTGGGAAGCTCGGGTAATAACCATTATACGACGCCCGCGTTAGGACAGAATTTATAGCATAAAAAACACCTCCCCCAGCGTTTCCATTCCAAATTATTTCCAAATCAATCAGTCTCCCTCGGTGAACATTATCATACCTATTATTTTTGTTCATTCTCTTTCCATTCTCCACCCAAAAATATTGAGTTTAGCGTGTGGACAAATTGTGGATAACTTTTTATAGTAACTTTTTTCTCGACGGTGTTTTCATTTTTTTTACTTTTGTTCTTGGGTATTTTTTTCGGTGAATATATATTGGCCGTGCCAACCAAGAGAATTATTACTTTTTCGATTGTCAGCCTAAGTAAACCTCGTTTTTTAATAATATAAATCCACATACCAAGCAAGGAATCTATATAAAATGGCTGAAGCTATTGAACTCAACTTTCCCGTAGGAAAAACCACCTCGGGTGAACTCAATACCATAGTTGAGGAGACGGTTCGTGAACTTACAAAAGAAGTTGACGGACAGGATGCCTCTAACGAATTCACACCCTATCGTATCGAAAACTATTATAAAGGCGACACCCTCGGCGCCGACATTCTCAAAAACAAATATCTAGCCCCATGGGAGAGTCATCCCTATGAGCTGTGGCAGCGTCAGGCAAAAGCATTAGCTTCTGTTGAACGGACCAAAAAGCTTAAAGACACATGGGAACAGAAATTCTATTCTATTCTGGAAGATTTTAAATTCACTCCTGGTGGGCGAATTATGCACGGTGCCGGACGGGAAGATATTACAACAACATTGAATAACTGTTACGTCGTTGGTATCCAAGATGATTCCATTAGTTCCATTTACAAGACCATCGAAGAAGAAGCAAGAACCTATAAATATGGCGGTGGATGCGGCCATGATTTGTCTGTTCTACGACCTTCTGGTGATGCAATCTTAGGCACAGGCGGTGCATCTTGTGGACCAGTAGGGTTTATGAACCTGTTCAGCGAAAATACCAATACCATCGCCCAGCATGGCCGACGTGGTGCTAATATGCAGACACTCCGAATCGATCATCCTGATATTGAAAAATTCATCGAAATCAAAACCGGCGATATCAATATGGTGAAGTATTCCAACATTTCTGTCCTATTGACACATGAATTCATGGAAGCTGTGGAAAATGATACAGAGTTTGACCTCCAATGGAATGATAAAGTTTATAAAACAGTGAGCGCGCGTCACTTATGGAATACCATTATTAAGCATGCACACACCAGCGCTGAACCAGGCCTTCTCTTTTGGGACACCATGACCGATTACCATAATGCAGAATATTGTAGTCCGTTGGTATCCACAAACCCTTGTGCAGAACAACCACTCCCAGATGGCGGTTGTTGTAACCTTGGTTCTTTAAACCTGGATAGGTTCGTCGATAATGAAGGCAATTTCATGATTGATGAATTCAAAGACACAGTCGTTATTGCTACACGCTTTTTAGATAACGTCATTGATTACAATTTGGATCGCCATGCACTTGAATCCCAGAAACAAAATGCAGCCAACGACCGCCGCATAGGTTTAGGCATCCTTGGACTGGGCGATATGCTTGTCCGGATGGGTATCAAGTATGATAGCGAAGATGCGCTACAAACTATTGATCAAGTGATGCAGATATTTCGTGACACTGCATACGATACGAGTGTTGAGCTAGGTAAGGAAAAAAATGCATATCCCAACTTTGACTGGGCAGGATATCGCAAAAGTAAATTCATTAAGGAGTTACCACGCCACCTCAAAGATAAGATCAAAGAGGATGGCATTCGGAATTCCACCATACTGACAGTACCGCCTACAGGCAGTGGCGCTATCGTGGCTCGTGTCACTTCTGGTATTGAACCAATCTTTGCCACATCCTACAAACGACGTGTCAAAAAGAATGATGGTTTTGGCCGTGA
This sequence comes from Candidatus Neomarinimicrobiota bacterium, assembly GCA_018647265.1. Classification (NCBI taxonomy): domain Bacteria; kingdom Pseudomonadati; phylum Fidelibacterota; species Fidelibacterota bacterium. The sequence goes on from JABGTK010000034.1 coordinate 4,483, forward strand.
ATTCAACGAGTACAAAGTGTATCATCCGATTATTGAAAAACTATTCGGGAGTGATGAGAATCTGCCAGACTTTGTAATAACAGCCCATGACATTGATCCTTATTTCCGTGTTAAAATGCAGGGTGTTATTCAAAAATATATCGATAGTTCTATCTCATCCACCGTAAACCTCCAGGAAGATATTAAACTAGAAACAGTAGGCGACATCTATATGACGGCCTACAAAGCAGGACTCAAAGGTATCACTGTTTACAGGGAGGGTTCACGCGAAGGAATTCTCATCACCGATAAGAAAGAAGACAAAAATACTGAAAAGAAAAATATTGCATCTTCTGAAGAGCCGCAAATTGTGGAAGCAAAAACTGCTGAAGAAAAACGCCCACGAATTCGCCCTAAAACTACTGAAGGAATCACACGCCGGATTCGTACCGGTGAAGGCACACTTTACATTACCATCAATCAGGATGAAAATGGCCTATGTGAAGTATTCACGGCCATTGGTAAAGCGGGCGGAAATGCAGCAGCCCAATCAGAAGCTATTAGTCGCCTCATTTCTTTAGCCTTACGATCCGGGATTGATCCTAATGCAGTGATTAAGCAATTGAAAGGTATCAGTGGACCAAACCCAACTTGGGAAGATGGTCGTCTTATTCTTTCAACGCCGGATGCAATTGGAAAAGCACTCGATGATTACCTGAACGAAAACCCCAACGCTCAAGGATCAAATACAAATTCCGCTCTTGAAGAAGATAGCAGGAAAACGCCAATCACTATGGCAACCTCTGAAGAGGCAACCCAACATCAACAGGAAATGACTGATTTTACTTTTAAAAATATCAGTACTTGTCCTGATTGCGGTAGTTCCGTGATGCATGAAGGTGGATGTGTTACCTGTCCCGGTTGTGGTTTTTCTAAATGCGAATAGATTAATTCACTTCATTCTAAAGAAAAAAGCCCTGAACCGAATAATCGGTTCAGGGCTTTTTTTTAATAAAAATTGTAATAAATAGTATTAAAACTCCATCAATTCCTTTTCTTTATGATCTTGCATTTCGTTAAGTGTTGCTACATGCTTATCGGTTAACGTTTGAATCTCACTTTCTTCACGACGAATTTCATCTTCTGAAATATGCTCTTCCTGGCCGAAATCTTTCACATGATGAAGAGCATCACGGCGAACATTACGGATAGAGATGCGCCCTTCCTCAATCAATTGATGGACATATTTAATGAGATCTTTACGCCTCTCTTCAGATAAAGCAGGTATTGGGACCATTACGGAATTACCATTATTACTGGGTGTTAAACCAAGATTCGAATCCATAATTGCTTTTTCAATAATTGGGATTAATGTTTTTTCAAAGGGCTGTAAAGTAATCAATCGTGGTTCTGGGATAGAAATCGTAGAAACCTGATTTAAGGGCATCATGGATCCGTAATAATCCACTTGGATAGAATTTAACAAATCAGGATTCGCACGACCTGTGCGTACTTTTGCCAATTCCATTCGAGTGTGACCAACAGCCTGGTCCATAAGATTAATTGCTTCTTTATTTATATCCTGCATCATAATTATTCCGTAACAGTAGTACCAATATCTTCACCCTCAACCATACGTTTTAAATCACCATCATTATTGATATTAAACACCCGAATAGGTAAAGCATTTTCTTTACATAAAGTTATGGCGGTTAGATCCATTACCCGTAGGTTTTGAGTTAAAACTTCTGAGAATGAAATATTATCATAACGTTTCGCGTCAGAATATAAAACAGGATCTTTATCATACACACCATCCACTTTTGTGCCCTTTAACAAAACTTCTGCTTTGAGCTCAGTTGCACGTAGGGCCGCAGCTGTGTCGGTAGTGAAATAAGGATTACCAGTACCGCCTGCAACAATAACCACACGCCCTTTAGCCAAATGACGCAAGGCGCGACGACGAATATAAGGTTCAGCTATTTGAGAAACAGTAATTGCAGATAGTGTGCGTGTTGTAACACCCACATGTTCCAATGCATCCTGGACACTAATGGCATTCATTATAGTTGCCAGCATACCAAGATAATCACCAGTAACCCGGTCCATTCCTTTGTCGGCAGCTTGTACGCCTCGGAAGATATTTCCAGCGCCGATAATGAGCCCGATACTGACACCCATTTCGTGGATTGATTTGATTTCGTTGGCGAGTTGAATCGCCTTGGCTGGATCGATGCCAAAACCTTGCTCACCGGCTAGAACCTCCCCGCTTAATTTAAGGAGGACACGCCTGTAAACAGGGCTAGGCATTTGAATTACTTGGTGGGTTGTCCGTTAAGGGACACTTCGCCGATAGCATAACGAGTAAAACGATTAACAACAATGTTTTCGCCTAAGGTCGATACTGCTTCGGTAACAAGATCGCCGATTTTTCTGTCGGAATCTTTTATAAATGGCTGTTCAAGGAGACAGGATTCAGCATAGAATTTTTCCATCCGGCCTTCAACAATTTTTTCTATAATATTATCAGGCTTGCCAGATTCCTTGGCTTGCTCAGTATAAATTGCATTTTCACGGGTAACAACTGATTCTTCAATATCCTCACGACGGATTGATAGAGGATTTGTTGCTGCAATTTGCATTGCAAGGTTATGGGCCAATTCAGAATATTCTTCCGTTTTAGCAACAAAATCAGTTTCGCAATTCAATTCAACCAAAACACCTAATCGGCCGCCATGGTGAATGTATGAAAAGATTATTCCTTCTTTGGCAGATCTTTCACCCTTCTTTTCTGCTTTAGCAATACCGGATTTCCGTAAATGATCTACAGCTTGTTCCAGGTTTCCTTCAGTTTCTACGAGGGCTTTTTTACAATCCATCATTCCTGCACCTGTTTTATCGCGCAATGCCTTTACAGTTTTAGCATCAATACTCATTTAGCTTCTTTTGCCTCAGCTACAGGTTTTTCAATTTTTTCTTTAGGGGCCACTTCTTCTTTATGTGTTTCTTTGGCTTCAGTCTTCAAATCATCTTTTTCTTTAGCTTCAGCCTTCTTTGCATTTTTACCTGAAGATTCCATGATTGTGTCTGCTATAACGGACATTATTAATTGAATCGTCCGAATAGAATCATCATTGGCCGGAATAGGATAATCAACCAGGTTTGGATCTGTATTAGAGTCCACAATTGCAATAATAGGGATACCTAATTTTCGCGCTTCTTTTAAGGCTGTTTCTTCTAGTTTAGCATCCACAACCACAATTGCATCTGGCAGACGGCGCATATCTTTAATACCACGATGCTGATCCGAAAGTTTGATTCGCTCACGGTTAAGCATTTGGATCTCTTTTTTAGTCTGATTTTCATAAATCTGAGATCCTTCTTTTTCAAGAAGGTTTAGCCGTTTAATACTTTTCTTAATGGTAGAGAAGTTGGTTAACGTTCCACCCAACCAACGTTCAACTACATAAAACATAGAACATCGGTCCGCTTCTTGCTGCACGATATCTTTGGCTTGTTTTTTTGTTCCTACAAAAAGGAATTCACCATTCTTTTTTGATTTGGTACGAATGAAATCAAGCGCAATTTCTAGATTGCGAAGAGTTTCGTCCAAGTTGATAATATGAACCCCATTTTTTTCCATAAGGATAAATGGTTTATAATTAGGATTCCATTTGCGGGTGACGTGGCCAAAGTGTGCACCGGTACCCAATAAATCTTCAAATTTGACTTTGCTCATATGTCTCTAACGTTTTGAGAATTGGAATTTTTTGCGTGCACCTGGTTGACCGTATTTTTTACGTTCAACTTCACGGGCATCACGAGTCAAGAAGCCTGCTTCTTTCAAAGCGGGACGAAAATCATCACTTACGTCATTTAAAGCGCGCGCAATCCCTAAACGAATAGCACCCGCTTGGCCGGTTAATCCGCCACCTTTTACATTAACAGTAATATCGTAAGATTCACGTTGGTCGGTCAATTCCAAAGGCTGTGTAACGACAATCGCCAAGCTTTCGCGGCAAATATAATCTTTAAATTCACGACCATTGATGGTGATTCCGCCTTTTCCCGGCGTCATATAGACTCGGGCGACAGATTCTTTACGACGGCCCACAGTATTATATACTGGATTTGCCATTAAATATCCAATTCTTTTGGTTGTTGCGATTCATGGGGATGCTCAGGACCATTATATACCTTAAGGTGCTTAATAATAGCCCGCCCCAAGCGGTTTTTAGGAAGCATTCCCCACACGGCCTTTTCCACAATCCGTTCAGGATGTGTTCGGCGCATGTGATCCAATTTTGTAAAGGTCGTCGCGCCAGGATATCCGGAGTGCTTGAAATAGATTTTATCAGATTCCTTTGCACCAGAAACTTTAACCTTATCCGCATTGACGACAACCACAAAATCTCCCATATCCATATGGGGAGTAAAAGTGGGTTTATGCTTTCCTCGTAAAATTTTTGCTACTTCACTGGCGAACCTGCCCAAGGTTTTACCTTCAGCGTCGGCTACATACCAGTCTTTTTGTATTTCGTTTGCTTTGAGTGATCTTGTTTTCATGATTTTCAGTTAAAATATAGCCCGAAAAGTTAGTCTCTACTTTCAATGATAGTCAACTATAATTCATATTTAAATAAATTAGTTTATTTCGGTTATATGTTCCTTTACAATAGTGTATTTAACACGACCTGTCAGCGGTGCCCCAACATAGGGTGAATTGCTCGAACGTGATTGAATATCTTCCCTGCTGAAAGTCCATTTTTCATTTGGATCAAAAATGGTTAATTCTGCATCATTTCCTTCAGCCAAAAGGTCATTATCGAAACCCATAATCTCCCTTGGATTAACTGTGAGCATTTGGATGAGTTTTACTCGATCCATTTTATTCTCTTTCACCATGACTTGGTTCACAGCACCAAAACAGGATTCCAACCCAATCATGCCAAAGGGTGCCATATCAAAGGTGCCTTCCTTTTCTTCAATTGCATGGGGAGCATGGTCCGTGGCGATACAATCAAATGTACCATCTTTCACTGCCTTGATTAACGCTTTTCGATCGTACTTCGTTCGAATCGGTGGTGCCACTTTTAAATTTGTATCGAATGTTACCAAATCTTCATCAATAAAATAAAGATGATGAGGTGTCACCTCTGCAGTAACCAAATCATTCTTTTTCTTCATTTTACGAATATGGTCCGCAGATTTGGCCGAACTCACATGAGGCACATGAAGTCGGGCGCCGGTTAATTCAGTCAACTCTAAGTCACGGTAAACCATATTGGATTCTGTAATATCAGGACTGGCGGGCAAACCTAGGTTGGTGGAAACAACTCCCTCATGCATAACGCCATCCTTTTTTAAACAAAGATCTTCTGCATGGTTTATCACGGGCACATTAAACATAGTGGCATATTCAAGAGCATTCCGCATCATACCACTGTCTGTCACGGGGAGTCCATCATCACTAAAGGCTACCGCCCCTTCAGAAAGCATTATCCCCATTTCAGTGAGCTCTTTTCCATCTTGCCCTTTTGTGATTGCACCAATGGGATGAATATGAATGGGGCATTCTTCCGATCGATCCACCGTATAACGAATAGCTTCCGGTGAATCCAAAGGTGGATTAGTGTTGGGCATGACGCATACACGGGTAAATCCCCCAGCCAAGGCTGCCATAGATCCTGATTCCAATGTTTCTTTATCTTCTCGTCCCGGCTCACGAAAATGGACATGCACATCACAAAATCCGTGTGTAACAATCAACCCTTTACAGTCAATTACTTCAGCAGATTTTGGCGCTGATATTTTTCCTACCAATTTAATTTTTCCTTTTTCGATCAGAATGTCACCTTTTGTTTCCATTCCTAAAACAGGGTCCAAGATACTCCCACCCTTCAGTAAAACCTGATTTTTTAATTTTGATATTTTCATCTTAATCTTTTCCTTCTTCCTGCTTACCGCCCAATAGGAGATATAAAATTGCCATCCGGGAAGCAACACCATTGAGTACTTGATCCAGGATAATAGCTTGGTCACTATCTGCGACAGAACTGTCTATTTCCACACCACGGTTCATGGGGCCGGGATGCATAATTACTAATTCTTTTTTGTGCATGGCCAATCGTTCCGTGGTTATACCAAACAGGTTTCGATATTCCCGAACCGAAGGCAGTAAACCACCACCCATCCGTTCTCGCTGGATTCGTAAAACATTTAGGGCATCGGCCCATTCAATTACCTCATCCACGTTATAGTTCACTGATACACCCAATTCTTCTGCATATGGTGGAATCAAGGTTGAAGGACCACACAAGGTTACTTCTGCGCCCATAGTTTTGAGACCATAAATATTACTCAGCGCCACACGGCTATGAGAAATATCTCCAATGAGGGCAACTTTAAGTCCCTTTAAATAACCAAATTTTTCATGAAGGCTGGTCATATCTAAGATTGCTTGAGTTGGATGCTCGTGTGTTCCATCACCAGCATTGACCACAATGGCATCAATATGCTTGGTTAAATGCAGGGGTGCTCCCGGTGTGGGGTGACGCATCACCACTGCATCAATTTTCATTGCTTCAATGTTCTGGGCCGTATCTTTAAAGGTTTCCCCTTTTTGCAAACTAGAAGTGGATGCAGAAAAATTAACTGTATCGGCACTGAGCCTTTTTTGAGCTAATTCAAAACTGATTCGTGTCCGTGTGGAATTTTCAAAAAAGAGGTTTACGATTGTTTTTCCTTGTAATGACGGCACCTTTTTAATTGGCCGATCTAATACTCCTCGGAAAGTGAAGGCTGTATCAATAATAGTCTGGATATCTTCGGCGGGATAATTTTCCAGTCCCAGTAAATGTTTATGCTTCATTATACCTCCTCACTATAGCGCGTAAGGGTAACCAAATCTTTTTCATCTACTTCTTTCAGGCGCACTTCAACATGCTCCCCCTCGTGGGTGGGAATATTCTTTCCTACAAAGTCCGCACGAATTGGTACTTCTCGATGCCCCCGATCAACTAAGACCGCCAGTTGGACGCATTTGGGACGGCCAAAGGCATTTAACTCATCCATGGCAGCGCGGATTGTCCGGCCGGTGAAAAGAACATCATCCACAAGTACTACTATTTTATCATCGATAGAATCATTAATGTCAGTGCCTTTTACTTGAGGAACAACCAATCTGTCACGGAAGTCATCCCTGTGAAAGGTAATATCAACAGAACCGATTGGTACTTCAACTTCAGAAATTTTATGGATAAGGGACTGGAGCCGTTTGGCAAGTGGTTCGCCACGGGTTAGAATACCAATCAACATAAGATGATCGGGGCCGCCGTTTCGCTCAAGTATCTCATGGGCCAAGCGCGTCACCGAACGATTGACGGCTATAGCATCCATGACCTGCTTTTTTCGGGGTGATGCCATGGGCACCTCCTGATAATAAAAAACCTCCGGGCAGCTTGGATTCCGTTCCATAAGGATCCTAATCGGAGGTTTAATCGCTGCCCTTACCTTCTCTCTGGAACGGTTTAAAGGACCCCTAAAGTTACAAGGAAGAAGGAATAAGGAACAAGTTTAGAAAGTCATCCTTTTTTACTTTCCCCTTATTCCTTTAATGATTTTTATCGTGATGTCCTTTAACGAAAAATCCAAATTCATTTCTACTATGAGATCCACTGTCTCTTTACGAAACCATTGGATTTGTCGTTTTGCGAATTGGCGCGTTTTTATTACGATTTCTTCTTCCAATTCCGCTTCAGACAATTCTCCGTTCAAGTGAGAAATGATTTGCCGGTAACCGATTGAATCTAATGGGTGAAGATGTTCATTTGGATATTGATCCAGTATTTTTTTAACTTCATCAATCCATCCTGCTTCGAGCATTTCTTTGGTACGTTTTGCTATTCTATCTCGTAGGAGGACTCGATCCCAATCCAGAAATACAGTAAACAAATCGAGCTTCGGGGGTTCAGTTAATTTCTGTTCTTTAAAATGATGGGATAGCGTCTTTCCCGTTGTTTCAACAATTTCTAACGCACGGACGAGACGTTTCTTATTGTTGGGATGAACGAGTGACGCATATTCCGGATCCGCCTCTTTCAGCCGCGCCATCATGATTTCTGATCCCACGTCATCATACTCTTTTTCTAACCGATCCCGAATGGCTTGATCAGTTTTACTCCCCACAAATATACCATTCACCAAGGCACGAAAATACAATCCCGCGCCGCCGCAAATGATGGGCGTTTTTCCTCTGGATTCAATTTCAGAAACGACATCCATTACCAATGATGCATATGCACCGGCGGCCACTGTTTCATAGGGCGGCTTCAACCCGAATAAGTGATGGGGAATACCCCCTTTTTCCGCAATAGTTGGCTGGGCAGTACCGATGGGTATTCCACTATAAATCTGGCGGGAATCCAAACCGACAACTTCACCATCCAATCGCTTGGCCAATTCTACTGAAATGGCGGTTTTTCCGCTGGCGGTGGGTCCGACTATGGTGAGTATCTTTTCCATGGGTATTGGTTTAATTAAAACAAAAAATTAACCGTAAAGTTTAGACAAGGAATTCAAACAAAATAACC
>JABGTK010000035.1 GCA_018647265.1 Candidatus Neomarinimicrobiota bacterium
ATCTTTCACCGCCAAATACAATTGCAATAAGCTAGTATGGTATGCCGAAACTAATGATGTATATGTCGCTCTTGAGGAAGAAAAAAGAATTAAAGCTGGCTCAAGGGCAAAAAAAATTAAAATGATTGAAGAAATGAATCCGGATTGGAAGGATTTATCAAAAGAATGGTTTGAAGAATAGATTCTATTTTTTTATTGTCATTGCCCGCCTGCCGAGCGGGCAGGCGAGCCCAAAGGGCGCGGCAATCTTTTATATCTTTGGCGATTGCTTCATTTCATTCTCAATGACAAAACCAAAAAAGATATGTCATTGCGAGGAATCGCGCATTTTGCGGGATGACGACGCAATCCCCATATTAATAATATTTTCTCTGTGTGCTCTGTGGCTAAACCGAATCCAAGGCCGCATACTCCTGCCAGAATTGTACCGACTCGGCCCATTCTTCCGATGAATAATGTGCTTTAGTGCCCCCAGTTAATTCTAACTGATTTCGCATCATAGTCACCGGCCCCATGGGCAATTTATCCACACCTTTTGGGATAGCATGGATGCTGATTAATTCCCATTCAGCGTTTGTGGATTGTTCGTCATTTTCTGCCAACACATCATGACGATACAAAATATATTCAATTTTCCACGCTTTCACCGGCGTCCCCGATTTAGCCCGTGTCTGGATGTAGGGCTTTTCTGACGGTTGCCGTTGAATAAGCTGAGAAACTAATTTTGTATTTTCATCAATTTTTATAAATGGACATTCAAACTCATGAATAATTTCTGTACTCCCATTGACGATGAGAACCCCGTCGCGATATCCTTCTATATAATGTCCATTGGCCATTCGTTTTTCAGCATCTTGAGCAATAGCCTCAAATGAAAGGGATTCAGAGTATGTTTTCCCAGATCTTTTTATTTGTCGGCGGACAAATTTATTTACTGCTACTTTTTCCATAATAATGTTATCTCTTTCTTTCCCTTCGACCTTCAATTTCGTGTATTTAGTGTGTTTCGTAGGAGAGTGTTTTAAACAGGTTTAGGTGTAAAGAAAAAATTATTCACATAGATTTGTCGATTGGGATTAGTTTGATATGTATAAAGATCAAAATTATCCAAACTCACAAGTGAATTGCCATTGTAGAACCAACCATCATAATTGAGATTCGTAAAAAATTCAAATACCGCATTTACATTTTCTGGACCATTATGACGCGCTTCACATTCGAGTAATACAACTGGCTTAAAACGAGTTAAGACTTTTTTCCCACCCATGAGGACATCCAGTTCATGGCCTTCCACATCACATTTTATCAAGTCTATTGTTTTCAAATTTCGCAATAATGTAAAGTTATCCAACGTTGTTGTATGCACATTGATTTGGGTAGCATTTTTATTGCCACTTGTTTTTAATGATGCACTTGGAGATGGTCTTCCTCCGGGAATATTCATTGTTGTGTCAGATTCCATAGAAGAAAGGGCCATCGTTTCTACTTGAATATTCTGATATTTTGATCGCTTCGCAATGCCGGATAAATATTGATTTAACTGCGGTTGTGGTTCAAAGGCATACACATATCCTGTTTCTCCAACTCGTTTCGACATCCAATAGGTATAAGCACCTTTGTGTGCGCCAATATCTAAGACAACCTGCCCCGAATTTAAGTGCCTTAATAAAAAGTTAATTTCCGGTTTTTCTGTACGAAGTCGATATCGCCACGCTCGAAATACCCAGCGCATATAATCGTTATTTAAATTAGAGCGTTTCATTTTTTCCATGGATATAGTTTTTTATTCCAGTTGAGTGCTTTGTATTTTTTGAGAATCTTCATTGTTTCATCAACAGGGAGTGCTTCCATTGTACCATAGCGACTGGAAACTGTTTCTGCCATGAATAATGAATTAATGATAGCCTCTTCCGTCGCTTCAACCGTAGCCATAAATAAACCATTCATATGGCGGTTTTTAACCTCTTCCCGGGTGATGGTTAGGCCATCTGATGAATTGGCTTTGTGGGTGGAAAAAATTATAGCATAATCTCCACTACCATTGGATGAATAACCCCCGACTCTACCAAAGGCATGATCCACTCGTTTTGCTATGCGTTTTAAGTTTCGATTAGAAAGAGGAGCGTCTGTGGCGATCACAATCATGCATGACCCTTCGTCTTCATCATAGGGAATGGAAGAAGCAAAAGGTGATTTCTTGAGCTCCCGTCCTACCGGTGCCCCATTAATCATGAGCGATCCACCAAAATTGGTTTGGACCAAAACGCCGATGGTATATCCACCAGCTTCTTTTGGAAGCACTCGGGAGGCTGTGCCCATACCGCCTTTAAATCCCAATGCTCGCGTTCCCGTTCCGGCGCCCACAGATCCTTCTGCCACTGGTCCTGATTTTGCATTTTGAATTGCTGAAAAAACATGTGCTTTTTTTACGTGTCGTCCGCGAATATCGTTAAGGCCGCTGTCATTTGTTTCTCCCACTACCGGATTGACAGAACGTATATTTGGGTTCTCGGATATCATATAATCCACAATTGCATTGGCCACCAGAAAAGTGTTTAGCGTATTGGTGAGTGCAATGGGTGATTCAATAGTTCCAAGTTCTTCAACTTGGGTAAATCCCAGCGCTTTACCATATCCATTGGTTACATGGACGGCGCCCATAACTTTATCTTTAAATAAATCGCCGCCGTGTGGTTTGATTATGGTAACGCCAGTCCTGACACTATCACCTTGGATAACAGTTTCGTGACCAACCGATACACCGGCAACATCAGTGATTGCATTCCATTGTCCTGTTTGAAACAGGCCGATCTCTAGGCCTCGATCCCTTGGGCGGATTTTTTGAGCAATTACTGTTGATCCCAATGAGAAACATAATAAAATTGTAATGACAGATAATTTTTTCATGTCCAAAGCTACAATATCATAAAAGGATTTACTCATATCTTTAAGAGGGCGCAAATTGAACCTTGTGAAAAAAGGGTTTGATGAATGGCAGACTATATTGGTTTAGATAATTATGAAATTGTAAATGATCTTTTGCTGGTTTCTTTTTCCGATAAAAGTGAAGTAATGATCGAATTAAAGAAACTGCGGGAGCAATGTCCTTGTGCCAATTGCCAGGGAGAAACAGATGCCTTAGGTAATTTGTATAAAGGCCCAGACCAGGCATTTTCAGAATCAAGTTTCCAAGTTAGTGGTATTCAACCAGTGGGGTACTATGGTTTACGCCCCTTTTGGAAAGATGGCCATAGCACAGGAATTTTTACCGGTGACCTGTTAAAAAAATTATCGGAATAATTTATTTTTCTTCAACAAATGAATAATATAATTTCACAAAAAATAACTCATAAGTTTGTGAGGACCCTTTTAATAATTTCCGCATTATTTTTTTGCGACTTTTGTGCTTTATGTGGCGATTTTAATGGATGAAATGTTTGATGTTATCATAATTGGCGCGGGAGTTATTGGATTGGCTATCGCCCGATCCCTTGGAGAGTCCTCCCAAAAGTCCGTTTTGGTTATTGAAAAGGAAGAATCGTTTGGCCGAGGAATTTCTAGCCGAAACAGTGAGGTCATTCATTCTGGAATATATTATGAACCTGATTCCCTGAAGGCTAAATATTGCCTAAGTGGTAGAGAATTGCTTTATGATTATTGTGATAAACACAATATCTGGGTGAATCGTTGTGGAAAAATAGTCGTGGGTAAAAACCATCAATCTGATGATTTAGAAGCATTATTTAACAATGCACAGAAAAATAATGTGCCTGAAGTTCAGATCATTGAACAAAAAGAAATTCATGCACTTGAACCTCAGGTTGATGCGGAGATTGCTTTATTTGTTGGGTGTACAGGGATTGTATCGGCCCACGAATTAATGGCATCCTTATATAAAAAATCCCAAGATAGTGATCATGATTATTTATTTAAATCCAGAATAGTTGATGCAGAAAAAACCAATGATGGTTATGAATTGGCTATAGAAAACCCCCAAGGCGAAGTTGAAAAAGTATCCACCCAATGGGTGATTAATGCGGCCGGACTAGAAAGCGATATTGTGGCTGAAATGTTGCCCCATGATACTCCATCACTCCGATACTCAAAAGGATGTTATTATAAACTTTCATCCAAATGGCGTGGTGCGTTTAATCATTTGGTTTATCCACTGCCGGATGCGGCCCACGGCTCATTGGGAATTCACCTCAGTTTTGATGAGACACAAATGCCCAAACTCGGTCCCAGCGCCCATTGGATGAATGACCGCCAAGAGAACTATGATGTGGAAGAATTATTATTGAATCAGTTTCATGATGAGGGTAGGCGATATATCCGTGGACTTAAAAAAGAAGATTTATCACCGGATTATGCTGGGATTCGTCCAAAAATATGGATGAATGAAAATCCAATGCCGGATTTTTATATTTCACATGAGAAGGATAAAGGATTTCCCGGTTGGGTTAATTTAATAGGGATTGAATCTCCCGGACTCACCTCAGCCATCGCAATCGGAGAGGATGTAGCAACCTGGATTAAATAAATATATGGTTTTACCGATTCAAGCTGGATATAGGTATTACCAAATCACTTACCCAATGCTTTAGCGTTGGGTAATCTGTTAAAGAAGAATGGGCTTAAGCCCAACAACTATTCACCAATAACTTTTATATCCATAAACGCATTCTGCCGCCATGCTTCATAAGTGATTATTGACACTGCATTGGCAAGATTTAAACTCCGGCCCTCACTCCGCATGGGCATATATATAGAAGTATATTTTTCACGAATTTCTTTAGGTAGCCCACGGCTCTCAGGACCAAAAATAAAAGCATCACCTTTTTCGTATTTAACATTCGCATAATTTGTATTACCTTTGGTCGTTACGGAATAGATGGCCTTTGGTGAAATTCGGTCTAGGCATTCATCCAAGTTTTCCCACACATGAAAATTTGTCCTTTTCATGTAATCCATTCCAGCTCGCTTTAAACTTTTATCATCTGTTGAAAACCCAAGCGGTTTGATTAAATGAAGTGTGAATCCCGTATTAACGGATAATCGAATAATATTCCCTGTATTGGGGGGAATCTCTGGTTCATATAGTATAATGTGAAACATGGTGATTTATTGAATATTGCCCATATGTTATATTAGTTCCTCTATTATAAAATGAACCACTAAACAATAGTTAGGATGTCTCCTCCCTATATGGGGAGGAACAAGGTGGGGTAAAGAACGCTTGATTATTACTTATCACTTATAAAATCATTTTACAATTTTCTTCTCTATTCTGTAATAAAGATCCTCAATCACCCCATCTATATTAGTCATCACTTCGTAATTATTATACTTAACTATTGTTAATCCAACTTGTTGAAGATATTTTGATCGTTTTTTATCTTTTTTCACTTGTTCTTGCTCGAAATGTTGTCCACCATCCACTTCAATTACAAAGCCATTATGCAGTGAGATAAAATCTACAACGTATTTCCCAATGGGGTGCTGTCTTCTAAACCGTACGTTTAATTGTTTTTTTCTGATATGCCCCCACAGTTTTAGTTCCGCTGGAGTCATATTTTTTCTAAGAACTCGTGCTAACTTTTTTGCATGTTCAGCAGGAGGCGGTAGTTCGGAAGTTTGCATTATTTTAAAATCCCCACCATAATCCTCCCCGAGGAGGGGAGGAGATGAATGGCAATTGCTATGTGGTCCTCCCCTAATGGGGAGGAAATAAAGGTGGGGTTTTTAATTTCTGCATCAAGTTTTCTCACCTAAATTGCCCCTTTTATTTATCCCGCTTTCCCCTGCGCCGCCACAGCCGCAGCTTTTTTAGCAATGGCTTCTTGATCTCCCAAATAATAATGTGAAATAGGATTTAATGATTCATCCAATTCATAAACCAATGGAACGCCTGTTGGAATATTTAATCCAACAATTGCCTCATCAGAAATCTTATCTAAGTATTTAACCAGGGCGCGGAGAGAATTCCCATGGGCGACAATTAATACTTTCTTTCCGGACAAAACAGACGGTGCGATAGTTTCATGCCAATATGGGAGAAACCGATCCACCGTATCTTTTAAACATTCTGAAGCGGGCAATTCATTTTCATTTAAATCAGCATAACGATTATCAAAACGAGGATGCCGTTCATCATGAATTTCCAATGGCGGCGGCGGCGTATTATAACTGCGTCGCCAAACCAACACTTGGTCATTCCCATATTTCTGGGCAGTCTCAGCTTTGTTTAACCCTTGGAGGGCGCCGTAATGCCGTTCA
>JABGTK010000036.1 GCA_018647265.1 Candidatus Neomarinimicrobiota bacterium
CTAAAATGGGCGTAAACACCGCTGACATTAAAATCATCTTCGTCATCTACTGTACCAGCTTCCACTTGCTTGAAATTGAAAAAATCTACATTTGCAAAATCGTTGGTAAAGTTAAAAACAAAGCCATCGAAACTTCGTCCAATATTATGCCAACCCACAGCACCAATCAGTCTCTGGGGTCCATATGCTGCTTCAAGTCGTCCAACTTTAGCAGTCAATGGCATTCCAAATATATTCTTGAGTTTAAAGTAAGCTTGATGAACATCCAAAGCATCTGCCGTTCCATCTTTTAATGTATTTGTTTCCGTTCCGAAAACTCGAGAATCCTGCAATTGTACGAAAGTGCTATAATCTTCATTATCAAACGAAATAGCAAAGCGTGTTCGAAGATAGTTTTGATTATTAAAAGATGTCGCATCTATAAAGTCCTTATCTACCATTTCAAATCGTTGGCGAACTTGCCCTGAGAATTTCAAGGGTGAAGATTCGGCATTTACGACTACGACCATTACAATTGAAATGAACATATGTTTTATCATACTTATATCCTTTTTATTGAACTATAATTCGAATTGATTTTGAGAATAACTTAGGTATGCAATTCCAAACTTTCTTTTAGATAAGGGTCTTGGGTTGGCACGATGTTCCATTTGGACAAGCTTCCCAAAACCGTCCAAGAAACGACGCCAACAATTCCGATGGCTATCCCAATTTCCATAAGTCCAAAGACGGGAACATTCTCACTTAATAAAGGCGGGAATATCATCATATACAAATCCGTCCAATGTCCAAGCAATACGATAACTGAAGCCAAAATCAATGATTTCTCTGATCGTTTGGATTTTCTAAAGAGAAGAATAGTAAATGGGATTAGCCAATTCAATAGAATATTCACAACAGTTAAAACGCCGAATGCGCCAAAATGTCGTTTAAGGTAATAGCCCGTTTCTTCCGGAAGATTCGCATACCAAATAAGCATGTGTTGTGAAAACCAGATATACACCCAAAATATGGTAAAGGCGAAAAGGTATCGCCCTAATTCATGAAGATGGTCATTTTTTAATTGAGGTAAATAGCCACCCCGACGCAAGAAAATTAGTAATATTATCATAAAGGCTAAACCTGCATCAAACATTCCTGCAAAATTATAGAATCCAAAAATGGTGGAAAACCAATGGGGTTCCACAGACATGATCCAGTCAAAACTGGCAATGACAAAAGCTATTCCACCTAAATACAAAAACGCAGCTGACCAACGAACGGATTTTTGAGTATGAGATGGATCTCCTGTTTCATCTTGTTTTCGTGAATGGCTTAAAATGGGACGCCCCAGTAAAAACCAAATACCAAAATAAATGGGAATTCGCATTATAAATCCAGGCAAGTTTAGCCATGGTTGTTTTCCCAATAAAATGGGATCATTTGCTACAACTTCCAAATGAGTCCATTCGTATAAATGGTGAGCACCTAAAACCACCAGAATCATGAATAAGAATCCAATAAATAGGACAGAGAACATGGCTTCTGGAATTCGACGAATGGCCACACCCCATCCTGCATTACTCACAAAATGGATGGCGACAAACATGATTCCGGAAAATCCAATGCCTGTAATATACCAAGCAGCCAGTAAAATATTGGGCCAAATGCGTTCTGAAAATACAATACCTAAAATCAGCGTCAATACGCCAATAGCCATGGCTCCACTGAGCCAATTAAAAAGAGCTTGATCTATTTTAAACTTTTTATTCATAATTTTATCGTTTATAAACATTCACATTATTTTAGTGTTTTAATAAAATGTGCCACTAACCATCGATCATTTCGTTTCATTTGTGATTTATAAGGTGGCATATTGCCAACACCATTTGAAATCAAATAATACAAATCCCCATCTTTCAGATTTCGAACTTTGGTCGTTTTCAAAGATGGTGGCGGTGGTACGCCCCGCTTGGTAACAGGCCCGTCTCCATCGCCAGATAATCCATGACATGCTTGACAAAAAGTGGCATACATTTTTCCACCGCGAGCCAAATCTGCATTTGCAGCATCATAAGGGCTTTTTAATACATCACCAGCATTTTCTCGTGTGAGTTCTCCATCTGGATATTCAGGCATAAACCCCAACGCAATTGTTCCTTCGGGTGGCAACTGTAATGTTTTTCCATCAGGTGTATTCGGGTTAGGCGCATAGGCATCATAAGCAATAGAATGAACCATTTCAGGAATAAATTCAGAATTGGGTTCTGTTTTATTTGATGAAATTCCCACACCCAATCCATAGACTATAATTATAGCGAGCCCAAAATATAATATCGATTTTAGATTCATTTTACTCCGCCACCATTTCGCCATGATACTGTTGAACAATTTCAGATACAAGGGAAGATGCTTTCCGCTCTTGGCCTTGTTTCATAACCACAAAAAACCTATCATTTGTAACACGCAAATGCGGTTGTAATCCTTGCTTCCCATATTTCACTTTTCGCCATGCAAAGAAACTAAATACAGTACCCAATCCCGCAAATAAAATCGTTACTTCAAATGCCACAGGCATAAAAGCAGGGAGAGAATTCCAGGGTCGTCCCCCAATATTAATAGGCCAATTCACAGCAGAAATCCAATATTGACCTAACACGCCAATGGCTAATCCAAGAGAGCCAAACAAGAAACAGATTTGATTTAAGCGTGATTTTTTCAAGCCCATTGCTTTATCCAATCCATGTACGGCAAAAGGTGTATAAGCATCCACAATTTCGAATCCCGCATCTCGCACAGCTTGCACCGCTTCGGTGAGATCAAACTCGTTTCTAAATTCAGCGATCAATTGTCTATCCATTTTCTTTTTCTCCGTTGCCACGATAATGTAAGACTGATTTTACTTCGCCCATGGAAATCATAGGCATGGTGCGAATGAATAATAAAAAGAGTGTAAAGAAAAGCCCGAAACTCCCAATCAAGGTACCAATTTCTATCCAAGTTGGTTTATACATACTCCAAGAAGATGGAAGGAAATCTCGATGAAGCGATGTTACAATAATGACGAATCGTTCGAACCACATGCCAATATTTACAAAGATCGACAGAATAAAAACGGCGGCTACATTTCGACGAATTGACCGGAACCAGAAAAATTGTGGCGTTATCAAATTACAACCCACCATAATCCAATAAGCCCAAGCAAAAGGTCCAAGTGCACGATTTAAAAATACAAATTGTTCATACCCATTTCCTGAATACCAAGCCATAAAAAATTCAGTTGCGTAGGATAGAGTCACAATTCCACCGGTAACAATAATTACTTTGGTCATATTCTCAATATGGTTTAAAGTAATGTATTCTTCCAAACGTAATGTTTTTCGAGCAATAATCATGAGGGTAAGCACCATGGCAAATCCACTAAAAACAGCACCTGCAACAAAATAGGGTGGAAATGTGGTGGTATGCCACCCAGGGATCGCAGAGGTAGCAAAATCAAAACTCACCACCGTATGGACGGAAACAACCAATGGAGCAGCTAAGCCAGCTAATAGTGCATATACAGTTTCGTAGCGATGCCAAACTCGATAGCTTCCATTCCATCCCAAACTCAGAGCACCAAAGAAGAATTTTTTAATTTTAGATTTTGCTCTATCTCGAACGGTTGCCAAATCTGGAATCATCCCAAAGTACCAAAATGTAGCTGAAATAATAAGATAAGTACCAATAGCAAACACATCCCAGGCTAAGGGAGATCTAAAATTTATCCACAATGGACCACGAAAGTTTGGATATGGAAACATCCAATATGCCAACCAAGGACGGCCCATGTGTATAATTGGGAAAATCCCTGCACACATGACGGCAAAAATGGTCATGGCTTCTGCAGATCGATTAATGGATGTTCGCCATTTTTGGCGGAATAAAAATAAAATAGCAGAAATTAAAGTCCCAGCATGACCAATCCCCACCCAGAAAACAAAATTGGTAATATCAAAAGCCCAGCCCACTGTTTTGTTAAGACCCCAAGTTCCAATTCCTGTAGCAATTTGATAGGAAACTGATGCCAATCCCAGCGCCAATGCACTCAATGACAATCCAAATCCCAGCCACCAAAGCCAAGTGGGTTTCCGCTCCATAATGTTGCAAACATCCTGGGTTACATCGGCATGGTTTTTATTCCCATGGATTTGGGGTGGACGAATATTAACATGATTAGCCATGGTGTCCCCCCTTCTCTTTGTCAGCATCTCGATTTCTCACTTGAGTTAAATATCCAACAGTTGGCACTGCATTTAATTCTTCTAACACTTTATAATGCCGTTCATCTTTTGTCATTTTGGAAATGCGACTTTCAGGATTATTCAAATCCCCAAATACAATTGCATCAGCTGGGCAGGATTGTTCACAGGCTAATTTGATATCTCCATCTTTTAGGGGAACACCTAATCGTTTTGCTTCGAATTTTGCTTCTTGAATTCGCTGCACACAGAGAGAGCATTTTTCCATGACACCGCGTGATCTCACCGTTACATCAGGATTTAAAACCATATTTTCCATCACATCTTCGTGCGCATAATCGAACCAATTAAATCGTCTAACTTTATACGGACAATTATTGGCACAGAAACGTGTTCCTACACAACGATTATACACTTGCTGATTTAATCCTTCTGAGCTATGAACCGTTGCCAAAACCGGACAAACTGGTTCACACGGTGCATTATCGCAATGTTGACACATCATGGCTTGGAAGGAGACATCCACATCTTCACCGTCACCCGAATAATACCTATCCATTCGAAGCCACGCCATATCCCGTTTTCGCAAAACTTCATCTTTTCCCACAACGGGAACATTGTTTTCCACTTGACAGCCCACAATACATGATGAACATCCCGTGCAAGATGTTAAATCAATTGCCATCCCCCAGTGATGTCCTTCGTAGGTGTGGTCATCTTCCCACAAAGTGGTGATGGGATGGCCATGATGGCTTCCTGCTGATGGATTTTTCTGAAATTCGGAGAATGTAGTTTCCTGAACAAAGGGTCGCACTGGCATACTGGCAGGCGATGTATTTTCTGGATTTGACAACGTATTATAGGTTTGAGTGAGCGCCAAATCCCAAGTTCTCTCTGTTTTTTGAATTTTTATCGGCATGCCGGAATAATGAAAAGTATTGTCAAATGAAATCATGGATGAAACGGATGTCCCTACCGTTTCTCCTTTTTTAACAGTGTCTTTTTTCTCGAGCCAATCGGGGCCAATTTTATGGAAACGTTCAGTACCCACTCTCCCATATCCTAAGGCAGCTACCACTGTATTATTTTTTTGTCCGGGCTGTAAAAATACGGGCAATTCAATTTTGTTTTTTCCAGAAACAATTTCAATAACATCCCCTTTTTTCAAATGATATTTTTCAGCCGTTTCTGGTGAAAAAGATGCCACATTATCCCAGGTTAATTTGGTAATAGGATCAGGTAATTCTTGAAGCCACGGATTCTCTGCGTGGCGACCATGTCCCAATTGAGAAGATTGAAATAGCACTAGTTCTAACTCATTCTTTGTTGCACCTTCAATTTGAATATTTTGATTTTTAAACGGAGTAAGTTTTTTTGAATTGGGGGAAATCGTTGTAAACCCATCATGAACTAATTCATTCCAGAATCGTGTAAATGTTTTACCACTTTTCACCCTGGATGTAAATATTTTTTTCCAATAGTTCCGAACCAAATCCCGTTCATCTTGCTTCATTCCCATCCATGTGGATAATGATTGCCGTAGAGAACGATTCTTGCCAAAAGGTCGGATTACAGGTTGTGTCATAGATAAAACGCCGGATGTTAATTCACTATCATTCCAAGATTCTAAATCATGAAGCCCCGGTGCAATAACATTACAATGGGCAGTCGTCTCATTATTCATATCTGAAAATGAAACTGATAAATCCACTTGCTTCATTAAGGTAGAAAAATCTATTCCATTGGCTAAGATGTAGGCCGGGTTGGTATCTGATATTAAAAGAGCGCCAACCATACCGCTCTCTATTTTAGTTACAAGTGACTGTATAGATGAATCCGAACCGGCATACATTTGGCTCGTTTTTTTTATATCCAAGGTCCGGCCTACATTTCCCAAACTTTGGTTAATTCTGTTCACAATTAATTGAATTTTTATATCATTGATTCCGGAAACGACTAAAGAGTTTCCCCGGTGAAGTTTTAACAGTCCGGCAATTTTTTTCGCATGGGAATTCGTCCCATGTTTCCCGTGGATGATAGCATCCAAATCCACCATAAACGATTTCATTTCTGTGGGTGTCATGGCAATGCGTTCGTCCGCTTTTGCTCCGGTAATAGACATGCGAGATTCTACTTGAATCAATTTTGATATATGCTTGCTATCCAGTTTCCTATTTTTTTGAAAATCTTTGGTAAACTGGATTGGAGAAACCCACGATCCGAGAAAGTCAGCATCAATGGACAGAATCAAATCTGCTTTATCGAATCTATATTTAGGTAAAATTCGTTGGCCATAATTTTTCTCATGGGCATCTAATATTGCTGAATAAGAATAATCATCCATTTGGATATGAGAAACTGTTTTGAATTTCTTTTTAAATTTCTTAATCGTGTATAACAAGGATGGACTGGTAGCGGTTCCAGTTAGAATAACAATTTCTTTACCCTTATCTCTTATTTTCCTTAATTCTTTAATAACATAACTATCTACCGCTTCCCAAGTTGAACTTTGTCTGTATAAAATGGGATCTATAATTCGTTTAGAATCATACAATTCAATTAAACTGGCTTGACATTGTGCGCATAATCCGCCTTGTGTCATGGGATGTTTTGGATTCCCTTCCAACTTAATAGGACGACCATCTCGATTTTTCACATGGACGCCACATCCTGCATCGCAGGCAAAACTGGTAGATGCGTACCATGTAGCCTTTCCAGGTAATATCTCTTCGGGCTGAATCAAAAATGGAATCGCTTTTTGCACCGGCGTTTTGCTACAAGCAACCATGAATGCAGCAAAAGAAAATCCCGTTGTTTTTAAAAAACTACGACGAGAGAATCCAGACGTTTCCTGAACGGCTTCCACGGAAGGTAAATCACTGCAATTACAATTTGTATCGCACGATTTATTTTCGTGACTTGTATAATATTCTTTCATGAATTTTGACATAATGGTTTAATAATGGCAGGATGCGCAATCTTGCAATTGTGCCGTTCTTCCTGCTGGGTTCTGTAGAGATTGATGGTCTTGTCGATGACAATCCAAGCACCATCCCATGGAAAGATCTTCCACCTGTTTTACACGAGTCATCGTGGCAACATCGCCGTGACATTTCGCACAATCCACACCGGCAGTTATATGGGGTTTATGACTGAAAAAAACGAAATCAGGTACATTATGAACTTTTATCCACTCTGTGGGTTTTTCGGAAGAAACTTTTTCCCCCGCCAACGATAAGCCCAACGATGCATAAATTTTTGCAATTTCAGAACTAGCAATAGGTTTACGACTTTCCTGTTCTGCCAACCGAGTTTCATTGAATGTATTGCTTACATATTTGTGACAATTCATACACACATTCGCCGGTGGAATGCCAGCATGTTTGCTATCTTCTGCCCCAAAATGACAATACTGACAATTGATTTCCATTTCCCCCGCATGAAGTTGATGGGAAAATGCAATGGGTTGCTCTGGTGCATAATCTTGCTGATTTCCAGGAATATGAAATGTGGAATTTTTAAATAACATTACAAATCCGATTATCACCAACATTGTAACCATGTATGAAAATTGTTTTTTCAGTCCATTGTCCATTCTATTTCACAGCTATTATTTGGATTTTTTTCAACACTAATTTGAAAGTTTAGATTCTAATTCAATTGCTTTTGGAAATAAAATATTATTCTCCAAATGAATATGAAAATGAATATCATCTTCTAATTCTTTCATATTCGCAAAGGATGCACGATAGGTATTACATGCATCTTCTGGTGGAGTGTAGTTTGATGTGAGTTGACTCAATTTTTTTAACATTTTTCCCGCATTATCATGCTCCATTTGCATGACGCGAATCGGATGATTGATGAAGGGTCGCGTCTGAGGTTCTGTAGATTGGCCTTTATCTATGGCAACCAATTTTTTCACATAAGGGAATAGAATCTTTTCTTCTTTCATCATGTGGTGATTTAGTTCGAATAGCAATTCGCTAAAGATTTTTGCAATTTCCATTGTTTCCGAATGTCGCTGTCCATGCACTCGCGCTACTTTGTCCACGAATTGTGCTGTGATAGGTCCATTTTCGTACAAATACCTGTGATGCTTTTCATAAATATAATCAATTAATTCATCCAACGGCATGGCTTGAAAATCAAAGTCCGTTTGTGTTGAGTTTAATATTAAATCCAATTCGGTCATAAGATCTTCAAAATTGGCCCCTTTTTCATTGCAAGCCGATTTGATATCTTTTCCACCCCCACAACAGAAATCAATTCCGAATTTTTTAAATACCGTGGCGGTTCTAATATCTTGTGTTACAACATCTGCAACAGTTTGGTCTTGTGTCATGTTTTAATCCTTATTTTTAAGTTATATTATTATTTTATCCATCCCATGGATGAGAATGTTGATCCTATGGGTTATTATATTCTTTTTTGGGTCCCAAGTAATACCACCAATTCAGCACAGCACAGAACGTATAAAAAACAGCAAATCCATACATAGCTAATTCAGGGGTTCCTGAGCTCATATTTTCACCAATCACCTTGGGAATAAGAAATGCACCGTAAGCTGCTACGGCAGATGTCCAACCCAAGACAGGTCCCGCTTGTTCTTCGTTAAATACCATGGATATTGTTCTAAAGGTGGAGCCATTTCCAATTCCCGTGGCAGTAAATAAAATGACCAAAAGAATGAAAAATGGTAAAAAATAATCTTGTGGCGTAGCAGACTGATAAGCCAATTTTGAATAATATCCCACACCAATAGCAGAAATCACCATGACGACTGACACGATTTGGGTTACGATGGCACCCCCAACTTTATCGGCAATTTTGCCACCTACCGGACGAATCAATGCGCCAATAAAGGCACCTACCCATGCAAACATAAATGTGGCAGGACCTTCAGGATTTGCTAAAGTATGAGTCATCGCGCCATCAACTAAAATATGCTTTACACCAAATATAAATTTAATGGATAAGCCTACCGCAGCAGAAAACCCAATAAAGGAACCAAAGGTCATGGTATAAATAATGGTCATAATCCAGGTATGTTTATGATCAAAAATTTTGAATTGTCTTTCCAGATTGGTTTTAATTTCTCCTGGAGATAAGGATTTCATGAGAAATACAGTCGCGCTAACAACTGCCGGTAGAACAATCCATTTTACCCATGTCAATTCTTTAAATGTGAGTATGAAATAAAGCCCAACGGCTGCAGTAACGAAACTGATAAAAAGTAACCAACCTATCCGTGCCATTGAGACACCCGGCGATTTCAAGTTGGGTGTAACATTTTCTGTTTTTATATTATTCATCCCAGTCCAGCCAAAGAATGCCAAGGGAATTAGCCATAACATCCACACCCAACCGGCATTGGCAAGCCATGTTTCCGAGCCTACCATGATACGTTTAAAAATGGTGCCACTATTGGCAGACAAAATCATGGAATCGCCACTGAATGCACCCAGCATGGGAATTGTCATAACCAATGGAACCAAAATTTGCATGGTAGTCACACCAAAATTTCCCAATCCTGCATTCATACCTAAAGCATAACCTTGCATTCTTTTGGGATAGAAAAAGCTAATATT
Organism: Candidatus Neomarinimicrobiota bacterium; assembly: GCA_018647265.1. Classification (NCBI taxonomy): domain Bacteria; kingdom Pseudomonadati; phylum Fidelibacterota; species Fidelibacterota bacterium. The sequence continues at coordinate 9,812 of JABGTK010000036.1, forward strand.
GCTCATGGATGAAGCAAAATTCCCCCCACCGAATCCGGATAAGAATGCCAGTATTTGGAAAATCCATAATGGCGTATTTTTATCCTGTAAATAGATAGCCGATCCCAAAGCGGGAATCATCAACAGAGCTGTGGTAAAGAAAATAGTATTCCGTCCACCCGCCAATCGAATAAAGAATGAACTTGGAATCCGCAATGTGGCTCCTGTAAGGCCTGCGATAGACGTTAAAGTAAAGAGTTCACTTTGAGAAAATGGAAACCCAAGGTTTTTCATTTGGACCGTGATGATACCCCACATGAGCCAAACCGCAAAACCCACCAATAAACTTGGGATGGAAATCCATAAATTTCTCGATGCGATATGTTGGCCTGTGGAATCCCAAAATTCTTTATTTTCCGGTTCCCATTTAGTTAAATCAATTTTTGACATGATAAATTCCTTTTAGACTCTGCTGACAGATCAACTGACAACTTTTTCTTCCAAATCGGATAATAATTCAGGTGCCCGTGCTTTCATCATTTTTCGTGCTACAATATGGAGCCAAATCAAACATATTACTGCCAAGGCAAAAAAGAACATCCAGGTAGTAGTCCATAACCCAGTAGATTTCAATAAATACCCAAAAATAACGGGGCATACAAAACCACCCAATCCACCAACAACACCCACAATTCCACCCACAACGCCAACATCATTGGGGAAATATTCTGGAATAAATTTGTAAACAGCTGCCTTTCCAATTCCCATCATGATACCAATAATGAAAACAAAAAATGTAAAGATCCATACGTTTGCTTGAAAAAATATATGTGTTATTCCCCGAGCCAATAGTTGCTTTTTGGCTACCACTTCTCCTACTTCCACAATGGGCTCCTGCCAAAAATTATTTTTAGGAAAAACTAAAATATTTGGCTCTACATCCAATAAATCAGCATTTGATTTATTGCGGAAGGAATATACTTTTTCATCTACGGTAATTGTAGATTCAGTAATACCTGTAACAATTCCTGACTTTTTGGCCATAATTCCTTCACCGGGAGATTGGATTTCCATCCGGGGAATAATGACCAATGCGGTTGAAAAAATGATAGCGCCCAATACGATATACATCACCAAACGTGCACCAAATTTATCAGACATCCATCCACCTACTGCGCGAATCACACCTGAAGGCAAACTGAAAATGGCCGCCATCATTCCGGCTGTTGCCACGGACATTGTATAAACATTTACATAATACGGAATGAGCCATTGTGCCAAGGCAACAAAACCGCCAAAAACGAGAAAATAATAAAGTCCAAATCGCCAAACACGTACTTCTTTTAAAGGCGTCAATCGTTGAGAAAGCGTTTTGACTGAACTGCCTTCTACCACTTTTGAATAAGTCGTAAAATAGAAAATGATAGCCATAACAAATAAAACAATTGCATAGATTTTGGGCATCATTCTCCACGCATCTAACTCTGTGCCGTTTTGGGTTAAATTTCTTAGCAGAATTGGGGCTCCCATACTCGTGATAGCGGCACCTGCATTTCCTGCACCAAATATTCCCAAAGCCGTTCCCTGTTTTTCTTTAGGAAACCAAACCGACGTATATGCAATTCCAACAGCAAAAGATGCGCCACTTATTCCAAATCCAAGGCCGGCAATAATAAATTCATTGAATGTATCTGCAGCACTCATAAAATAAGTTGCCACCGATGCCACAATCATAAGAACAGTATAAACAATTCTACCGCCATATTTATCGGTGAGAATTCCAACGGGCAAGCGCACAATAGCACCTGTGAGTACAGGAACGCCTATCAGCCATCCAATTTGAACCTTGTCCCAAACATAAATACCATTGTCAACCAAATACGTAATGAGAACGCCATTCATCATCCATACTGCAAAACAGATGGTAAAGGCGATGGTATTCATCGTAAGAACAATTCTTGCTTTTGATTGATTACTTTTCATATTCGTTATATTAAAATATGTTAGGAATTATTTTTTGATTGGTTCGATGTATCTGGTGTTCGAATCGTTTTCCGGTTCCAATTCCAACGCACCACTTGTGTTTTTCGCCAGAGATAAGGATTAGGTACTACCAGAGCATGGACCAACCGTGTAAAAGGAAATAGTAAAATGATGGAATAAGCACTAACAATATGTGCTTTTACCATAAATGGCATGGCCGTGATATAGGTTAAATCCGGAGAAAATTTAATGACGGACCATAAATAAGGTGCCAAGGATGCAGCAAACCAAGTGGAACCCCAACGATAAAAATAAGCGGTATATAATCCTGTAATCACTTGAACTGTAAGAAAAGCAAATACCCACCAATCCGCAGGCGATGTAACTATTTTTGCCATGGCATTTGTACGACGACGTAAAATTATATTAATCAAACCAATTAGGGTCATGAGTCCGAAAATGAACATGGCCACTTCCATCACATAAAGTCGAGCGGGAACACTATTCCACCACAAAACAGTTTCTGGGACTAAAAACCAAATTAAATGTGCTGTTAGGACGGAAATGATGCCATAATGAAACGGGACCATGGCCCAAAAATGTTGCTTATTTTCTAAAAATTGAGATGATAAACTGGAATAAGTATACGCCTTAGACCGGTACCGTTGTATCGTAACGAGAAAGAAAGTAAAAATAGTCACATACGGAAACATGCCGAATAAAAATGTATCGAGTAAATGTTTATATTGATCCATCAGGCGTCTCCTGTCTTAATCCCAAAGTTTTCTTTAAATAATTCATCCACATATAAAATGGCATGTTGAAATGGGTTGTCAGAATCTTTAAATCCATCCATGATTTTTTCTAAAGCAGGTTGAACATATTTCTGAACGAATTTGCCACAGTTTTTCTCATCCAAACCATCCATCGCTGCCAAAACATGGGTCAAATGATCTGGCAATTCGGATGTTTCTTCTATCCCTTGCATGCGGAGTAATTCACGGATTTTCAGCATGAAAGCGCCCCGTTCATATGCTTCACCATATAAATGCCACCCCAAATCCAAACTGGTGGTTGGGCTCATATCAAATGTTTGGGTAAACTTTTCTTGAAGATCCGACAGGGATGTATCTGCAATAAAATCCAAATAGGTCTTCAATGATTTGGAACCATGATTCTCCATCCGTTTAACCGCAGATATTGTATCCACATTTGGATAGGAGAGCATGGGAATGAGTTTCGTATATTGAATTTCCACTAATTTCCCCGCGCTGGTGCTTCTCTAAATCCGAAACCAACTTCCTGCTTATGTTCCAATGGATCTTTCATCATTTCGATGGCTTCTTCTCTGTGTGCAGGTGGTATCACAAAGCGATCATCAAAAGTACAAAGTGAAGTGAGTTTATAAATCTTATCCGCTTCTTCAGGATTACAATCAGCTTCCAATAGGGCTTTTTCAGCACCCAATACATCAATATCACCTACCGTTAAGGCTCGACGATAAGCGCGAATAGCAGATTGTTTTTTCAGTACATACCGCAAATGACTTTCATTGCCACCGCCGAACATGGATGCCAAATATTTTATAGGCACACGTGCCTTATCAAAATCGGGAAAATATTCATCATTTATACTGCGAACAGAATCGCCTTCCTGTGCTGACATAACTGGTAACATGGGTGGCACATAAAATAACATGGGCAATGTGCGATATTCCGGATGCGGCGGTAAAGCAATTCCCCATTCTTTTACAAATTTATAAACGGGAGAATTTTGGGCCGACTTGATAGTCGAATCAGCAATACCATTTTTCTTTGCTTCCCGAATCACATTTTTATCAAAGGGGTCCAAAATCATTTCGCGTTGTGCGTCAATTAATTCATGATCTGCATGTTTGGCTGTTTCTTCAATTTTATCTGCATCGTATAAAAGCACGCCAAGGTAACGAATCCGTCCCACACAGGAATGGAAACAAGCAGGCGCTTGCCCTGTTTCTATCCGTGGAAAGCATAAAATACATTTTTCTGATTTTCCTGTATTCCAATTATAATATGTTTTTTTATAAGGACAGGCTGTAATACAAGATCGCCAGGCGCGGCACCGTTCTTGATCCAATAAAACGATACCATCTTCTCCCCTTTTATAAAGCGCTCCCGATGGACAAGATGCCACACAAGATGGGTTCACACAATGATTACAAATCCGTGGAAAATAAAACATCATGAGACGTTCGATGGCAAAAAGTTGGTCTCTTTGTTCATCTGATAGACTGTCTAAATTAATATCGTTTTCTGCATAAATAGGTGAGCCGGATAAGTCGTCATCCCAATTGGGGCCCGCTTCAATATCCATATATTCACCCGTAACCATGGAAATGGGTTTTGCCGTAGGCTGATCATCCCCCGCCGGTGCATCGAATAAATCTTTATATTTATATGACCATGGTTCATAATAATCATCCATGGTTGGCATATCCGGATTGTGAAAAATATTGGTAATCGTTTTAGCTTTATTGGTAGATTTTAGTTTCAATTCACCATCCACCAATTCCCAACCACCTTTATATTTGTCTTGATCTTCCCAACGCGTAGGAAAACCTGTCCCCGGTTTTGTTTCCACATTATTCCACCACATGTATTCCGTCCCTTTACGGTCGGTCCAAATGTTTTTACAAGCAACGCTGCATGTGTGGCACCCGATACATTTATCTAGGTGAAATACCATTGAAATTTGACTTCTAATATCCATAATTCTCTCTTTTAGATTTTCACCAGTTTAAGATGGGTAATTTCCGCACCATGATAAATGTGTCACGATTTGATCCTGTGGGACCCCAATAATTGAAATGATAGGTAAATTGCCCATATCCCCCAACCATAAGATTTGGCTTCAATCGGGCACGTGTTAGACTGTTATTCATCCCCGCTCGTCTATTCCCACGCAAGGGCGATTTGGGTACGGATAAGGTTCGTTCAGTGGCATGATAAATAATCACAATACCACGTGGAATTCGCACACTCACATTGGCGCGAGTCACCACGACACCATTATCATTATAGACTTCTACCCAATCATTATCTACAATGCCTAACTCCAGGGCATCCTTGTCATTAATCCAAAAAGGCTCAACACCACGACTCAACGTGGACATGCGATGGTTGTCTCCATAGGTTGAATGGATATGCCATTTTCCGTGAGGCGTGAGATAATTAAACACTTTTGTTGGATGTTCACTTTCACTCACATTCAATTCTGCATATTGGATGGGTGTAGGCTTCGGTTTATAGGTGGGTAAATGTTCACCAAATTGAATATATCCTGGATGATCCAAATAAAAATGTTGCCGTCCAGTCAAAGTTCGCCACGGCACCAATCGTTCTACATTGTAGGTGAAAGGTGAATAGGCACGACCATTTTCAGTGAGTCCAGACCACATAGGGCTATTGAGAAGTCGCCGTGGTTGTGCACATAAATCATCAAAATCCACACGAGTTCCACGGTTCTTTTCAGCCAAATCTGCTAAAACCAATCCTGTCTTTTCTTCCATATTTTTATAGGAACGATGAGCCAATTCACCATTGGTAACGGTGGCCAATGTTAAAATTGTATTCGCAACATCTCGAGCTTCTCTCAAAGATGGGTAAGTTTTATCATCCCATTTTTCTGTTGGATGTTCTTCCATCAGACGTTCATATTCATCTTTGACTTGGTAACCAGTGCCATGAGCACCTAATCCATTTTTAGGAATATTGGGTCCGTAGGACACAAATTGATTATAAACATTTTTAAAATCACGGTTCACAATTTTCATCCCCGGCATTGTTTTACCTGGGATGGCTTCTATTTCACCAGAAATCCAATCTTTAATGTCGGTTTGAGCAATTTCCGCAGGCGTATCATGGGCCAATGGAATAGAGACCAAATCTTCAACTAAATCCGGAAAATGATTTTTAGCTAACTCTGAAAATGATTCTGCAATGGCTTTAAATATATCCCAATCGGATTTGGATTCCCACGCTGGGGGAACTGCTTCTTGCAATGGATGAATAAAACTGTGCATATCTGTTGAATTCAAATCGTCTTTTTCGTACCAAGTTGCAGCAGGTAAAACAATATCCGAATAGAGTGCAGATGTATCCATGCGGAAATTCAGATCTACAACCAAATCCATTTTCCCTTGAGGAACTTTGTCATGCCAAACCACTTCTTCTGTAGAACCTTTGGCAAAATTGCTATCAGAAACTTGATTGGTATGTGTTCCTAAATAATGGTCTAAAAAGAATTCATGTCCTTTGGCAGATCCGCCAATCGCATTTCCCCGCCAAATAAACCAAACACGTGGAAAGTTGGCTGAATTATCAGGGTCTTCAATAGAAAATTTTAATTCACGCTTCTTTAGTTTTTCCACCACATAATCCACAACAGATTTTTCATCAGTCGCACCTTCATTTCGAGCTTCCTTTACCAAATCAATGGGATTCGCTTCAAATTGAGGGTAGAAAGGCAACCATCCATTACGGACTGCCTTTACATTCACATCAATTGTATGTCCCTTCGCCAAACTATTTTCTGGCTGATTTTTTGGGACGGTATGATAATCGGTGAATCCTTTTTCATATCGCCACTGATCAGAATGGACATAATGCCAACTGGGTGTATTCATCAATCTCGAAGGACCAAACCAATCTTTCGCCAAAGCAATAGAGCCCCAAGATTCTCCCGGTGCTAATTTTTCTTGTCCAACATAATGTGCTAATCCACCGCCATTTTTCCCAATACATCCTGTAAACATGAGTGCATGAATCGCTGCACGATAAGTCAAATTTGCATGATACCAATGGTTTATTCCGGCACCAATAATAACCGTACATTTACCGCCGGTATGCATGGCAGTGCTTGCCCATTCCCGCGCAAACCGAATCAACGTATCGGGAGAAATACCCGTATATTTTTCAGCCCAAGCCGGTGTGTACAATTCGTCCGATTCATAAGAATCTGGGTAGCCTTCTAATCCCCTTCCCACACCGTATTGTGCCATGAGCAAATCATAAACTGTGGTAACGGGAACTTTTCCGTCTGCCGTTTCAATATATTTTACAGGGACTTTTCGAAGATTCGTTTCACCTTCAGCAAAATTATCTAACTCAATCTCCATCAAGTCGTCGGAATCATTCAAAAAAGACAACTGCGGATTAATTATAGATCCATCCACATTATCTTCTAATTTAAGATTCCACTTCCCTTTATTCTCTTTAGCCCAGCGATTGCCGACAGATCCCATGGGGACTTTTGTCTTTTGATCTTTCTCATCCCACATAAGGAATTGCCAATCGCCATTTTCAATTGTTTTATATTGATTAAGTCGATTGGCCCGGAGCAACTGATTGGGACGGAGAACATCATTTAATTTTTTGATTTCTACTAAAAAAGGTGAATCTGTGTATTGCTTAGTATAGGTTAAAAAATCTTCTGTTGGTTTTTCATGATGAAATTCTTTTAAAATTACATGATTTACTGCCATCCAGAATGCACCATCCTGCCCAGCATTTACAGGAATCCATTCGTCTGAGAATTTGGATACTTGAGAAAAGTCAGGAGAAAAGACCACCATCTTCGTACCATTATGTCTCGCTTCTGCAGCAAAATGCACATCAGGCGTTCGGGTCATATTTAGGTTTGCACCCATAACAGCCAACATTTTTGAATTGTACCAATCGGCCGATTCTTGAACATCGGTTTGCTCGCCCCAAGTTTCTGGAGATGCACTAGGCAAATCGCAATACCAATCATAAAAAGATAGGGCTACACCCCCAACCAATTGCATCAATCGTGCGCCGGCAGCATAGCTCACCATGGACATAGCTGGAATGGGTGAAAATCCCGCAATTCTGTCTGGACCATGCTGTTTAATTGTATGTACCATAGAAGCAGCAATCAATTCTTTGACTTCTTCCCAATCTCCCCGGCGAAACCCACCTTTACCACGAGCATTCTGCCATCGCTTTCTTTTTTCAGGGTCATTCACCATGGATTGCCATGCTTCTGCTGGATCTGAATATTCTGCCCGTGCTTCTTTCCAAAGATCGAGTAGAATTCCACGGATATAAGGATATTTCACCCGTAATGGGCTGTATAAATACCATGAAAAAGAGATGCCACGCTGACAACCGCGGGGCTCATAAGGTGGAATACCACTTTCTAATTTGGGGTAATCTAATCCTTGCATTTCCCAGGTAACAATTCCATCTTTTACATGAATTTGCCAAGTACAACTTCCTGTACAATTTACCCCATGCGTGGAACGAACAATTTTATCATACTGCCAGCGGTTGCGGTAAAATTCTTCCCATTTTCTATTTTGGGGTACCACTTCATCCTGAATCCAGGATAATTTTCCGTTTTTATCACTCATTACAAATTTCCTTTTACCATTTTTCTTCTCACAGATCGAAGACGGTTTCCCCAGAATAAATCAAATAGAATCAGTACAGTTGCCAATCCGATAAATCCAATAATTAAAAAATTAAAATCGTGCATGCTCGCTTCGCTCACTTCGGACTGACCCTTATCTTTAAAAAATGCCACCAGTGGTAACACTTCTTCTTCGTCAATTGGGTGCTTGCCATAAATAGGGCCCATGATTTCACTGGCAGGACTAGAAAGCCATGCCGCCAATGCGACCTTGCCCCCCAATCGTCCATACACATCCGTCAAATTAGGTCCTAATAATCCACCACCTAATGCACCTTCGCCAGAAATGGAATGACATCCGATGCAAGAAGGACCGCTATTTTTCAAGGTGGATTCACCCATAAATAATGCGCGACCTTTTACAATATCACCGGGCGTTAAAGCTCTGTCGGCCAAGGTAGAACCGCCAAATACTGATTTCTCTTTTGCTGATTCAGCCTTAATAAAATCCAATAAAGATTGAACGATAAAAGGTGTAAGTCCACCAACTTTAGGCATAATTATTCCACGGGATTCATCTACCAATTGGCGTGCATAAGTATCGCCCGAATTAATCACTGACATAGGATCGTTAATGAATCCTTTAATCCATGCATCATCTTTTCGGTTATGTACATTTTTCAAATCTGGACCTGTGAGTCGCCCACCACCAATGGTATGGCAACTGGAACAATTTTGCTTGTAAAATTTCTGGACATCTTGACTAATGGCTCCAGATATCAAGAAAAGTGTTGGTAAAATAATTTTAAAGAAATTTTTCATATTGATGTGATTGTTTAACTATTGAAGGTCACCAAGATTGGCAGTGTTTTTGAGTCCAGGGAGATAATTTCGACTTATAACATCCTTGGACAGATTGTCCAATGTTTCAGTTTCCATTAAAGTGTGTACTTGGGTTATAACATCTTTCCAACGATGATGAAACGGACAGGGAAATTCATCAGAGCATGAATCGTACCCAAACCCACATTTTGGTACAATGGATTCGGGGCCATCAATGGCTAATAAAATATCATTAATAAAGATGTCACTTGGGTGTTTTGCCAATTTGATTCCGCCATTTCTGCCCCGTGTAGAAGAAATTAAATTATGCTTTCGAAGCGTTCGAGTAATCTTTGATAAAAAGGACGGTGGTATGTGATATGCACCTGCAATCTCTGAAACCATAATAAGACCTATCCCGTCTTTAACGGCAAGGTATATCATAGTCTGAATGGCATATTTGGCTGATTTTGAGTAAAACATTATATTTGGATACTGTTATCTTGTTATAATATTACGAGTCAATGTATAATTAAGGCAAGGGTTATTACGGATGCCTTTATCCTATTTTATTATATATGCTAAATTATATGAATAAAAGGTGAATGAGCGCTAATACAAATACTTAATATTCTAAATAGAAAAACTCTATTAAATAATAAGGATTATTAATTCATGATTAGCTCTTAAAATGCATGATCCATGTCATCAATTAAATCAGCAGCAGATTCTATTCCTGGAGAATACCTAATCAAAGAATCAGAAATACCTGCCTTAGCCCTTTCTTCCGGGTTCAAAAATGAATGGGAAGTTTGAACTGGCCGGGTGATTAGAGATTCGACTCCGCCTAAGCTTGCTGCGTTTAAGGGGTATTTTAAACGGCCAATAAATTCATCAGAATAATCAACACCGCCCTTCAATTCAAAACTTAACATTGCGCCATATCCACCAAAGTATTTCTTCGCACGGAGGTGTTCAGAATTTGAAGGTATTCCAGGATAATTCACTTTAATAACATTTTCATGATTGTTTAAATATTCAGCGATTTTCTTCGCATTCTCTGATTGTTTATTAAATCTTAATAGTAGTGTTTTAATGCCACGTTGAAGTAAATAGCATGTATTTGGATCCATTGAACCACCCAAATAATTCAATTTTGATTTGATTTTATAAATATGTTCCTCACCTCCCATAATAGCACCGCCAACAATATCAGAGTGACCATTTAAATATTTTGTGGCGGAATGAAGGACAATATCAAAACCGTTCACAATTGGATTATAAAGAACAGGTGTTGCAAAAGTATTATCAACAATTGATATCAAGTTATTTTCTTTAGCAAATCGTACAATCTCATCTAATTCTGGAATAGTCATAAGCGGATTAGTAATCGATTCAATATATATTACTTTTGTATTGGGTTTAATTTTTAAGGCCCAATCAGAAGGTTGACTAGCATCAATAAAATCAACGTCTACTCCGCTTTTTGGTAATTCTTTGGATACATACCCTGCGGTACCACCATACAATACCTTATGACATAATAGATGATCACCGAGTTCCAAAAAGGTGTTTAAAGTAGTCGTTATTGCACTCATACCAGAAGATGTGACTAAAGCAGCTTCCGAACATTCTAATGCAGCTAATTTTCTATGAAGAAAAATATGATTTGGTGTATTGTTAAGTCGAAGATACCGCATACCTATTTCCTGGCTATCTTTATCAATCTCATAGGTTGAACTTTGGAAAATCGGAATATTAACTGACCCGGCATACCTTGCCCTTGGTTCCCCTGCATGAATAGATTTTGTCTCAAATGACATATTTTTAACTGACATCACTTATCCTTTGGTTTATGAAATTTGTGTTATTTATAATAAATGGTTTGTTAACAATAAAAAGCAATATATCCAAAACTCTTTGGATATTACAATATATTAATAACGATTTATTGTGGAATAAAACGATTTTTCCCCTACTTAATAAATTGAATTAGATTAATTGTAAAGAAATTAAACCGCAAATATTAAAGTAACTATTATATTCGGATACAGAACTCTTATTAAGTTTCCCACTTAATTGTTCAATGAAAATGATGCCAAAGTTCCCTTCTAAATATATTCACAGTGCCATTTTAATTGCCTTTTGGGCAGGCATAAATATGGGTGCTCATGTTGCCTTTACAGTCGGTTTTGATTTTCCCCTAGGGAAAGGATTTCATGCTTACATTCAAACACATGGCTATCTTCAGTTAATGGGGTGGATAGGACTTTTTGTGATGGGAGTCTCAATTCATTTTTTATCTCGATTAGCCCATTTTGAAAATATAAATAAACTTCATATATCTGCCATATTGGTATCAATGGTATCGGGTTTATTCCTGAGATTTATTACCCATTCTTTCTTACCATTTATAAATGAGCCATTTTGGTATTATTTTTTAGGATGGGGTACCATTTTTTCAGGAATCTTGGTTTTATCAGGGATTATATTATACTTAGTATTTCTTTATAATATTATTCAGAATATTAAACCATCTTTCATTACCCCAAATAGGGATATTAGAATATTTTTGATGATGAATATTTTTGGTTGGTTGATTTATGGTGTTGGAAATCAAATATTATTAATAAATATGGTAATCAATCATGATATTTCTATCCTACACAACTGGCATCTTTTTCTAACTGATATATTTATTCATTTTACAATTTTTTCAATATGTATTGCCGTTAGCATCCGGGCACTCCCTCTTTTTTTAAGACTACCTTCAATTAAATGGAATGTAAGGTCATTTAGCATTCTTTATTTAATAATCATTTCTCTAATCTTTGGATTTAAAATATTGTTTCATTTTGTATATATCTCTTGGTTCCCAAAAATGATTTACAGCTTCAGTATTCTAAAAAATCTTCTATTAATTTGGTTCATAATAAGATTGGATATATTATTCAAATCTAAACTATCTTGGATTTCAGAAACAAATCATGAGCGTAAACCCCGGAAAATCACGCCACGAAAATCTTTGCCAGACTATGGTGAATTCGGACGATTTGAGTGGCTTATTCGCTCTGCATTCTTTTGGCAATTTGTCGGCCTTATTTTTGATATCTTATTGCACGCTGGGTTAATAACCAAAATTCAAATGGGAATAAATATTGACGGAATACGACATATGTGGTTGGCCGGATTTACTTCTTTACTTATAATGGGAATGGCGGTGCGAATGATACCGGGAATGACCGGTGCGATGAAACTGACACACCCTAACCGAGTTGTCTATCTTTCAATCATAATAAATATTTCCGTTTTATTTAGAGTCCTTTCTGCTATCATTCCCGAACAAGCCTTAATCCTCCTTCCTTTCAATGGAACTATTGCTACTCGTATGTTTGGTTTGTCTGGATTAATATTTTTATTCGGACTTGGAATATTTTATTATATTATGAAACCTGTACTAAAATGCTGTCGCAATTAAAAAGATATAAAGAACACTCATTCAAACTCAACAAGAAGACAGACCCAAAGAGGATCGAAAAGTGTTCAATTTTATTTGGCTCTACAGTAGAAAGAGTGGTTCGAAAATCTTCCATTCCTGTTTTAATTATTCCAGGCGATAAAGAACCGCTCGAAATACCCTAACAAATCCGGGGAAGTTGTTCTCCCGAAATCATATCCACAATCTTTTCAGGTCCAAAGGGTTGCACCATAGTGACTTTAGCTTTTCCACTTGATAGTACGTATCCAATCCGAATCGCATCTGGAATCGCAGACAATACCCCATCAACATCATCTGGAGATACAAAAGAAATAAATCGACCTTCATTGGCTAAATAAATAGGATCAAAACCCATAATTTCACACGCACCCCGAACTTCGTCCAAAATAGGAATAGCTTCTTCTTCTAATTGAATATGTACCTGAGCTGATTGACTGATTTCAACCAATGCACTGGCGAGCCCACCCCGCGTTAAATCTCTAAAACAATGAGGCGAAACGCCTGCATCAATTATGGATTTAACTTGGTGGTTCACCGCCATACTATCAGACTTAATTGTGGTGGAGAATTTCAAACCTTCTCGTACCGCCATGATGGCGATACTATGGCGACCAATATCACCTGATATGACTACTGCATCCCCTGGTTTCACATTTTGTGGACTAATATTCACACCGGGAATGACTTCGCCAATTCCAGCCGTATTGATATAAATACCATCCCCCTTACCTTTATCAACAACTTTAGTATCCCCTGTAACCACATCCACACCTGCTTTTTCTGATGCGAGTTTTATAGAGTGAACTATTCGTTCTAAGTCCGCAATGGGAAATCCTTCTTCTAATATAATGGCTAAACTGAGATATTTTGGAATGGCACCACACATGGCCACATCATTTACGGTGCCATGCACCGACAAACTTCCAATATCGCCCCCAGGGAAAAAGAGTGGATCAATGACAAATGAATCTGTGGAAAAGGCTAATTTTGTATTTCCCATTTCTAAAATTGCACCATCATGCAACTGATCTAAGACATCATTGGAAAGCGTAGATTGAAATAAATTTTGAATCAACTGATTCATTACTTTACCGCCACCGCCATGTGCCATCGTTATATGGCCGGAATTATCAAATGGTACCGGACAATTTAGTTTAAAATCTGTCATAAAATTATAATCCTAAAAATTGAATTCCCAATCCACTGGACAAAATAATACTTCCTGCAAAGGCATGGGTGTAAGGTTCAAATTTTCTGATCTGTACATACCCCAATCCTGTAATACCTAAATAAACAAAGCCCATCATGGTGCTGATGGTTACCAATGTAAAGACAAGACTCACGGCAAATAATCCAACATAACTATGTTGAAAAGTTGATGCCATTAACAAAGGTATTAATGGCTCGCATGGCCCCAATACAAAAAAGATAAATAAGGCCCAAATTGAATTTTTAGACACGGTAGTTCCTACCGAATGATGATGGGGTTTTGGATTGAAATAAACTTCTCGTAATCCCCATAATGTGTAAAGCAATCCGAATCCGATTAAAAACCAAGCAGCAATATCTCCACGGACTGATTTAATCCATTCAAATTGAGTCAATCCAATCCCTGCGCCTATGCCAATACCTGCAATAAACATGGATGAAAGTGTGTGTCCAAATCCACAAAATGCTGTTATGAACATTGTTTTCTTTTTTGTCCAGCGATTCGCTTGGGATAAGGCAACAAAGGGCAAATAATGGTCCGGGCCAAATAAAGTATGGATGAATGCTACTAATGCAGAAGATGACAGTAAAATCGCTAATTCGTTATTCATAAGTGTCTATGGTATTTATGATAGGCGGCACAAGCTCCTTCAGGAGAAACCATGGTGGCGCCAAACGGAGATTCTGGTGTGCATGTTTTTCCAAAAGCAGGACATTCATTAGGCCGTTTATGGCCCATCAAAATTTCACCACTAATACAATCAGCCGGTTCTTCTGCGGTGGTATTGATAACACCAAATTTCTTTTCTGCATCGAATTTTTCATATTTTTCGGTTAACCCCCATCCACTCATTGGGATTTCGCCAATACCACGCCATTTTCTCGGAATAACTTTAAACACATCTTTTAATATTTTTTGAGCCGGATCATTCCCGCGTTTTGTCACGGAACGAACATATTGATTTTCTACAACATACTTCCCCGCTTCTAATTGTTTTATGGTCATTAAAATCCCATGAAGAAGATCCACTGGTTCAAACCCTGTTACCACAATAGGGACTTTATATGTTTCGCATAGTAAAAAATATTCTTCATATCCCATGACAGTGCATACATGTCCTGCAGCGAGAAATCCCTGCACTTGATTTTTTTCCGATTGGAGAATAGCTTCAATAGCTGGCGGGACTAATACATGCGAAATGAGTACACTAAAATTTTTCAATTTTTGGGCGTGAGCTGCCACTACTGTCATCGCATTCGCAGGGGCTGTGGTTTCAAATCCTACACCAAAAAAAACAATATCTTTATTAGGATTTTTAGTGGCCAATTCCACGGCATCCATAGGGGAATACACAATGCGCACATCCCCACCTTTGGCTTTCACCGTGAATAAATCGCCATGACTCCCCGGCACACGGAGCATATCTCCAAAAGATGTAAATATCACGTTCGGGTGGGCTGCAATTTCCAATGCTTTATCAATCATTTCCACCGGCGTAACACACACGGGGCACCCGGGGCCATGCACCAAACGTATTTTATCTGGAATTAATTCATCAATTCCATATCGAATAATGGAATGCGTTTGGCCACCACACATTTCCATAATAGTCCAAGGTTGGGTGGTGGATTTATGAATTTCATCCACCAATCGTAGCACTGTTTCTTTATCTCTGTATTCGTCTAAATATTTCATATTTACAATTCAAGATTTCCAATTTCGTTTAAATAATCAAAGACTTTTAATGCTTCTTTTTCATCAATAACGCTGATGGCAAATCCCACATGAACAATAAGAAAATCTCCCACATTGGCTTCCGGTGTGTACGACAAATTCACATCTTTTATAATTCCACCAAAACTCACTTTTCCCGTCTTGATTAATCCATCATCTTGAATCATTTTTATCAATTCACCTGGTATGCCTAAACACATTCTTTTTGTCCCCCGTAATAAAGTGCGGCAGCTTGTCCCATAGAGATTCCACCATCGTTAATTGGTATATCTTGATTCCAATAGACCTTGAAATTCTTGAGTCTTAGTTTGTGTATTGTCTGTTCCAACAATGTTTTATTTTGAAAACAACCGCCTGATAAACAGATAGTATTTATGTCCACTAATTCTGATACAACACCAATCATATTGGATAAAGATTCATGAAATTTATAGGCGATTTTTTTTCGTGAAATTTTTGAATTAACATCATGCAAAATAGTTTCTACCATGGGTGTCCAATCTAAAACATGCTTCCCATTTTCATGATGAACTGTAATGGGATAAGATATGTCAGAAGAATAGTCATCAATGGAAAACTCCAAATCCATCGCAGCTTGGCCTTCGAACTGAGTTTTTTGGTTATAGCCCGATATAAAACTCACCGCATCAAAGAGTCGCCCCATGCTAGTGGTTTCATGGATATTCGTTCCCGATTCAAACATCGTTTTCATAACATCGAGTTCAAAATCTTTAAATGAATTTTGGACAAGTGGCAAATCAAATACATCATTCCCCATGAGAGTAAATAGCAATCCCAATGCGGATCGGCGTGGTTCTTTCGCGCCTAAATCTACGCCAGGAAGTTTAAACGGTTTTAAATGAGCAGTCCGTTTCCATCCCTGCCTATTTATAGTAAAAAATTCACTACCCCAAATTGTATTATCTACGCCCAAACCCGTACCATCCCACGACAAGCCGAAAACGGGAAGTGGCAGGTGATGTTCTGCAATGACCGACCAAATATGAGCAATATGATGCTGAACTGGATACAAGGGTAATCCCAATGATTTCGCAAAGGTCGTGGATTGATAATCGGGATGCAAATCACAGGCTACCGATTTCACATTTAAATCATACATTTGAATCAAATCTTGGCTCACCGTTTGTTGCGTTTGAGCCGATAACTCTGAATCCAAATTTCCAATATGTTGGCTCATAAAAAATTGATTTTTCCGCGTAACGGTGATAGTGTTTTTCAAATGTGCACCTGTGGCCAAAATGGATGAAAGCCCTTCTTTCACCTGAATAGGAAACGGAGCATATCCACGAGCTCGGCGAAGAATCATTTTTTTTCCTGCCATTAGACGAACCACAGAATCATCAACGGGGCGAACGATAGGACGAGTGTGAATTAGATATCCATCAGCAATCTGGCCCAATCTCTCCAAGGCTTCAGCTTCATCTATGCAAATGGGTTCGTTGGCCAAATTGCCACTTGTGGCTATAATAGGGAATCCCAAACCACTCATTAATAATTCGTGCAATGGAGTGTATGGCAACATCAATCCTAAATTTGGATTCCCAGGCGCAACCTGCTGAGTGAACATGACATTTTGTTTCGATTTTAAAATGAGTATGGGTTTTTCAGGCGATGTTAAAATAGAAATTTCATTAGGATCCATTTCACAAAGGGATGACGCCATTTGAAGATTTTTCACCATGAGCGCAAATGGTTTAGCAGGGCGATTTTTTCTTTTTCTCAATGTGTTGACTGCCACAGAATTTCTGGCATCACAGATTAATTGGAATCCGCCCAAGCCTTTGAGTGCAATAATTTTTCCCTGACATATTTCATCAATAGTCCAAATGAGCGCGTCTAGCTTTTGAGCGATTTCGGTTCCTGAATTATTCCAAAAAGATAATTGGGGGCCACAATTAGGACATGCATTGGGCTGTGCATGAAAACGTCTGTTTTCTGGATCATCGTATTCAGATTGACATTGGGTACACATTTTAAATTTCGCCATGGATGTTTCTGGACGATCATATGGTAAATTTTTAATAATAGAAAAACGTGGACCACAGTTAGTACAATTCGTAAATGGATATTGATACCGACGATTTGTCGGCTCAGCAATGTCGATTAAGCAATCATCACAGGTGGACATGTCGGGTAAAATTAAGGCGGATTTTTCGCCGGATTTTTGGCTATGAACAATTTTAAATTGACTCAACCCATTGGGGTTGGCCTTATGGGTTTTAATTTCAAAAATTCGTGCTAAAGGTGGAGCTTCCGATCGCAAATTGGATAAAAATGTTTGAATAGATTCATCATTGCCTTGGGCCAAAATGCTGACACCTTCGGTAGTATTTTTCACATGACCGGTTAGAGAGTTCGCCCGCGCCAATTTATAAATAAACGGGCGAAAACCAACACCTTGCACCATGCCTGATATATAAATTTTCAGTGCTTTTGGACTAAAAACGTCACTCATTATTCGCACCGATTAAGAATCAATATCAACGGATTTTAGAAGAATATCCTGGGCTTGTGGATGAAACGCATCATCAGATGTCTCAATGTTTAAGTCCACACCTTCTAATTCAGAATTTTGGGTGGCCATATCAAAATGTTCTTTTAAATGATTTGCGGAAATATGGCTCATTGCTCCCAGCCAAAGTGAAATAGAATTCACTTTTTTTGCTTTCCCATCTTTGGCAACAAGTCTTATTTTTTTCAATAAATCATTCAATAGAGTCATTTCATGCATAAGTTGGATTGCCGGTTAATATTTTTTGAATATCTTTCAACAACATTCCTGTCACTTTATCTGCAGATATTTGAACATGTTTTGAAATATCTTTTCCTATACCAAATTGTTCACCTTCAATCCCATAAATAATTAAGCTTTTTGGCAATTCACCCAAGACTCGCGCCATTTCAACCGCTTCTGCTACACCAAATGCATGTGTTGAATAATGAAAAAAGTCCGTAGGGACTTTTTCTTGATTTGCAAAAATACGATGAATGGTGCCCGGCGCTTTGCCGGACTGAACCGCATCTACCAAAAAAACGTGCTGATATTTTTTCCACACGTCCATAATGTCTGACCCTTCGCCAGACCGTTCCATAAGATGCACTTGTTCTGGCGGACCCATTCGCAAAGTTTTCAACACACTTAATCCTACAGAATCATCACTTCGATAGGGGCTGCCGACCCCAATAACTAAAATTGATTTTTCCAAATTAATTCCTTTGTATATCTAGTTTTAAAAAGTGAGTGGCACAAGAAATACATGGATCATAATTCCGGACAGCTTGTTCACATTTCCAAGTGAGATCGTCATCATCCAAATGAATAAATTTGGGAATGAAATTGGATAAATCTTCTTCAATCCGACTCTGATTTTGTGCCGTGGGTGGCACAATTTTTGCCGTCTTAATAATACCCTGTTCATCAATCTCATATCGATGATACAAACTACCGCGGGGTGCTTCTGTACATCCATATCCTACACCGGCTTGGATCTCATACTCAACGGATGCTTTGGCTGGTTTTTCGTAATTTTCAATAATACGGATTGCTTCATCAAAAGCATATACTGTTTCTAAAGATCGAACCACAATACTCTGAAATGGATTAATCACCTGTCGATCATATCCATTATCCACGGCCACCTGTTTAGTCAAATCGGATAATTGATTATAATTCAAATTGTATCGAGCAAGGGGACCGACCAAATAATTACCGTGATTTTTATGAACAGATTGAAGAGCATTAGAATGAGCTACATGAATTTCTTCAAAATGGTTTTCGTAATCCTTTATATCAATATCCAAACCACGATTTGAAATTATCCGACCTTCATTGAATGGATATTCATCTGGATGATGGAGTGAGACAAATTCATAATCCTGATCAAAATCTGGACATGGGAGTGAGTTGGCCACTTTCACTGCTTCTATGGATGCATCTCTAGCCCATTTTAATTCTTCCAATAAATTAGAAAAGTCCTTCTTGTCTGGCACTTTATAAAACCCACCTACTTTATTATTAATGGGGTGTATTTCACGACCACCCAATAGACGCACAATTTCATTTCCAGCTTTTTTGAGTCTGAGCGCCATTTTTACCAATTCTGGTTTATCGCCAGCCAATTGAATGGCATCCTGATAACCCAGAAAATCGGGTGCATGTAACATAAAAACGTGAAGCACATGGCTTTCAATCCATTCACCACAATAAATGAGCCGTCGCAATTCTCGAAGTTGACCACCAACTTCAATACCCAAGATTTGTTCCATTGCATGAATAGAACTCATGATATAGGCGATCGGGCAAATTCCACAAATCCGCGCCGCAATATCCGGTGCTTCAGTGAATTGCCGGCCACGAAGAAAAGCTTCGAAAAATCGCGGCGGCTCAAAAATTTTCAATTGACATTCTTCTAATTTATTATCTTTAATTTTGATGAATAATGCACCTTCGCCTTCAACACGGGCGAGATAATCGACTTTAATCGTTTTAGTATTACTCAAGACGTTCACCTGCACTTTTAAATGGTTCTAAAAATCCGTTAAATCCCCGAAAGGCTTGTAATATTGTTTCATTTTCCACCCCCAAGTTTTGCCAAATTTCGGTCATGGAATCTGTATTGGCAGAATCTTGCGGACCAAAGCAGCCATAACACCCCCGATTAAAGGATGGGCAAATTGCCCCGCAACCGGCTTGAGTTACGGGTCCAAGACATGGTTCATTCCCTGCAACGAGTACGCACGTATTTAATTTTAATTTGCAATCCATGCAAACTGAATGTGTGGGAATATTTGGGCGCTTTCCAGATAAGAGTGAAATGACAACTTCCAATAATTGATACTTATCAATTGGGCAACCCCTTAATTCAAAATCTACATTTATATAATCGGAAATGGGGTGGGACTGATCCAGCGTATCAATGAATTGTGGATTCGCATACACAATATTGGTGAACTCTTTTACGTCAGAAAAATTCCGTAATGCTTGAATACCACCTGATGTTGCGCATGCACCAATCGTAATGACAAGATCTGATATTTCTCTAATTTCTTTAATACGTTCAGCATCATGGGGTGTGGTAACCGAGCCTTCAACTAAAGATATTTCGTAAGGTCCGGGCACCACTTCTCGAGATGCTTCTGGGAAATTAGCAATGTGTACAGCTTGGGATACCGCCAGTAATTCATCTTCACAATCTAGCAATGATAATTGACAACCATCGCAAGATGCAAATTTCCAAACGGCAAGTTTAGGTCGATCGTTTGCCATCACAACTCCTTGACTCTAAAGAAGCGTTCCGCTTCGGTGTAATTAAAAACAGGGCCATCTTTACAAATAAATTCTGGACCCAATTGACAATGGCCGCACAACCCAATACCACATTTCATATTTCGCTCCATAGAAATCCAAATCTGATCTGCCGGTATGCCAAATTTTAATAATTCCCGTGTTACAAACCGGATCATGACTTCGGGGCCACATACCAATGCGGCACCATTTTCAGGATCAATATTCAGACGGGGAATAAGAGTGGTTACAACACCTACTTGTCCATGCCAGTTTTGATCTGCGACATCAACGGTAATCCGAATTTGAAGATCTAAATGACTCCGCCAATCCATAATTTGCTTTGGAAATAATATCTCTTTTGGTGCTCTTGCACCATAAGCTACAGCCAAACGATTAAAATCATTCCTGTGATTTAAGACATGATAAATGGCAGGACGTAAAGGCGCAAGTCCAATACCACCGCCCACAATGATAACATCTTTCCCCTTCATTTTTTCCATGGGCCAAACAGAGCCAAAAGGTCCCCGAACACCAACCATATTTTCTGCATTTAATTGGCATAACGCATGGGATACATTTCCCACATCTCGGATGGTATGAATCAAAGTGTCTTGATTATGACAATCGCCACTTATTGAAATTGGAATTTCTCCAACCCCCACTGCATACAACATATTGAATTGTCCGGGAGAAAATTTTCCTATGCGTGCCCCATTCAGATTCTCGAGAACAAGAGTCCAGGTATCATGGGTTTCTTGAATTTTCTCCTTAACCCGCAAAAATGTGGGTATCATGGGAGTTTCAGGTGAGAATCCCTTCATTAATTCAGTTTGATTTTCCATAAATATCCACCAGTTGTAATCGGGTTGCTATAAGACGGTTTTGAAGGATGCGAGAAAATCTTCTCATGAGTTCATATCCTAGCTCAGGATTTTCATCGCATTTTTTTCGAATACATTTCCCATCCAGTCTGATAGATTTCGTATCTTTTTTTGCCATGGCATCAAATTGCCAGATAAAAGGCGAAAAAAGCCATGACCAACCCAACACCTCTTTTGCTTGTAAAGATTGTATAATAATCGGTCCACGGTTATGAGTATGAATAGATAAATCAACAGCACCTGTTAATAAAATGTGACAATAGTTGGCTTCTTCTCCTTCCAAAAAAATTGTTTCACCTTTAGAAAATGATTTTTCTGATGCACAGCCAATTAAATCGGAAATCGTTGTAAAAGGTAGCCCTTTAAAAATCATATGTTCTGATAAATGTTTTGTAATGCGGTCAGTCATGAGATGTTTTTCCCTGTGTATAGGTTTCAGGTGACTGTGATAAAGCGGCCAGTTCTTCTGTAATATCGATTTTAGATGGGCACCAAGTGATACACCGGCCACATCCTACACATCCTAGTGAATCGAATTGATCTTCCCATGATGCAAATTTGTGAGTGACCCATTGACGATACCTAGATAAGGTGGATGCTCGGGTGTTTCCACCATGGATGTATGTAAACTCCGACGTAAAACACGAGTCCCATTTTTGTTGTCTTTCGGAATTTCCGTCCAAATCATTTACATCTTCTACAGTCATGCAAAAACATGTTGGACACACCATGGTACAATTGGAACAAGACATACACCGTTCGGCCACATCACTCCAGCGTGGATGATTTGGATGGTCTAATAATTTTGATTTGAGTCCCGTTGTTTTTATTTTTCTTTTTAATTGAGACCGAACTCTTTCTAATTGAGCATCCTTAACGATTACTTGATTTTGGGTCGCATCTTTCATATTAATTTGGTTTAGAATAATCTGACCTTTTATTGTCTCAGATCGCACCAAGAAAAAGTGTTCCCCTTCATTCACAATTTCAGTGAGAATGATATCGCTTCCATTTTGAATTTCTGGACCGGAACCAACAGAATCACAAAAGCATGTTTCGCATGTATTAAAACATTCCACAGTTATAATAAGGGCTTGTTCTCGTCTTTTTTTATAAGCAGGATCAATATAAGTGCCACCCATAAAGACTTTATCTTGTATAGAAATAGCGGCCATTTCGCATCCCCGAACACCAATAAAGGCATAGCTGGGCTGTTCTTCTGAACTATGAATGGAATATTCTTTTTCACCCTTAGATACTTTAAAAATAGTTTGAACTGGTGGAAATAAATATTTTTTCCAAGAATAGGGTGAAATGGTATAGCCGAAAAATCGACTGGAATCCGTCTGTTGAGCAACATATTTCCCTGGACTTTGATGATCAATTAGGCCTTTAGGTAATTCATCTGCCTTTTGGATGGGTTCGTAAGAAATCACACCTTCTTTTTCCGTGGGGCCAATAAGGGTATAATTATTTATTGTAATTGCGTTAAATAGCTCATCCAATAAATCATGTTGAAGTACTTTAATTTCCATTGAGTCTCCCTTTAGATTTCATCAATTTTCGTGTAACCCTTTTTAATCTTTCCGATACATCATGTCGTGGGGTACTTAAATATATTTTATGGGGCCATCCAAAAAATTCTAGCGGTATTACTATTGAATCGCTTCGGGTATTTTGTTTGTAAATGGCAAATTTCAACAAATAGGATAAAGAAGACAAAGATTTGATAACATGTTGAAATTCAGGAGATGTTTTTGAATTACCGTTCCCATCAATTATAAGAAAATATATTGGGGTTACATATGCTTTTATCACCTGTTTACCAGATGAATTATATAAATGCATTAGTTCCGTTTTAAAATCGATCTTTTTCATTTCAAATCTCCACGATTTAAAGATCTTTTTCCTAAAGTAGGCAATCCAGCTATCTGAAAATAGGATAATCTTATCCTATTTGCAAGTTTAAATGAAATCATCTAATTTGTCGACGAGAATACTGGATTGTTCTTGATGTTTTTAATTTTATTTTTTAATACAATCGGCTTGCATTTTACCATGATTATTGACCCCATTATGCACGAGACACCGGCAATGATAAACGGAACCATCCAGACAGATGGATCTGTTGTGGATTGGGCTGAATCTTTGAAATATCCGGCCAAATAGGGTCCCACTATTCCTGCGATTCCGTAGGCCGAAAAGACCCAACCATAATTAGTCCCTACATTTTTATTTCCAAAATAATCTGCAGTAATTGCAGGAAATAATGCAAAATTTCCACCAAAATTAAATCCAATAATCGATGCTGATATGATAAACCCAAATTCTGATGCATAGACGATAAACACATGATATACCATAAACATAATTATACCCTGAATGGCCGTTAAAATGATGATGGTGATTCGTCGACCAATTTTATCAGAGACAACTCCCCAAACAATTCGTCCGAGTCCATTAAAGATGGCATACCACGCCATAGCTGTTCCTGCCACTAGTCCCGGATTATTCACATTGTGATATGCCAGAGCATCCGTGCCAAATAAACGAATACAATAAATAACCATCAATCCAGATAAAGCAGAAAATATGAATGTCATCCAAATTAGATAAAACTGATGAGTTCGCAACATCTCATAAGAAGAAAGGTTCATAGATTCACCCTGTGTATGCTCATTGGAATGTGTGGACCATCCTGCTGGCACATATCCTTCCGGCGGGTTCACCATGACAAGACTTCCTAATAAAACCAAAGCTGTAAATATTATTCCATAAATCAGAAATACACTTTGCACATTAGATAAATCAAAAAGGGAAACTGTATTTAAAAGTCCTCCAAACCATGAATCCGCCATTTTTACCCAAATCGTGGCACCAAAACCAAATCCTGCCACGGCCAATCCTGTAATCATGCCTTTTTTATCTGGAAACCATTTTACTCCGACTGCGATAGGAACGACATAGGCAAAACCAATGCCAGCTCCCCCAAAAACGCCGATAAACAAAAATTGCATAAAAAATGTCGACCCAAAAAAGCCACCCATCATATAGCCTGCACCTAATAAAATCCCACCTAATATTGCAATTTTTCTCGGACCGTACAAGGCTTGTAAGCGCCCTGCAAGAATCATAACAAACGCAAATGTTGCCAATCCTGCCGAAAAAATAAGTGCTGCTTCGCGTGCCGAAAACTGATAAAGTCCACTTGGATCTGTAATTATTTTCGTAAACACACTCCATGCATAAATAGCACCTAAAGCCAATTGAATCATAATAGCACCCACAACTACGAGCCATCTATTTTCTGTTAATATTATATTCATCATAGTCTCCAATCATTAAAATGTTAAATAGCTTGCAAATAATATTCGGTGATTTAAAACAGGCTCATCGCTTGTATTAGCCAATGGCTTTAAATGTGAATCAAACTCAGATGTATATAATACGAGAGTTATATCATACTCTAATCCAAAGTGAAGATTTTTATTTTTCCAAATTAACCTTGGACTTATTCTAGCCACTTTTTCAATTTCAGGTGATCTCGCATAAAACATATAAGAATTCATTTGGTCCTCATGGTCATCAATTCCTTGATTCAAAGTGAAACCAGTAAATAATCCAGTCATGAATGATTTATAATTAAATTCAAGATCAATCCAATAGCTTGAGACACGGGTTCCTAAATACGTTGTACTTGAATCAAAATTTGTTATTTTAGCCAGTCCACCCATCATAAGATGATCAGACAAATCCGTCCCAGATACATATTTATATTTAATTTTAAAAGCATCAAATTCAGTTTTTCCATAGACCGTAAAAGCGGTCTCATTAATAATAACTTTTTCTGGCCGGAGCGATTTTTGCGTCCACCCCAGTCCCACCAATCCGGATGAATATTGATATACAGAATGAAGATGAATTGCGGGGATTCCTGCTCGTTGTTGTATCGATTTTCCTAAAATTTCTTGATAGGCATCCCGTTGCATAGTTATTGAAAGTTTTAATTGAAGTTTTTCTAATAAATTTTTATATAATGATATTTGCGGGAATCTCGCAAAAGGTTGAATGGGTGCACCTGTATTAAAATTTAAAACACCTGGATATACTTCAACCGTAAATAATGGACTCCAATATTGCCCCAACAAAATTTGGGTAGAAGCCTTAGATATTTTTATAAATGCATGACGTAATCGGACAATATTTTCTAATCCATTTGTTGTTCCAAAAAAGTCGCCTTCAACTTTTCCACTTATAGAATAATTGCCATATTTTTCAGGTAATATAGTCAAACCCAATCGCGTTTGAAATGATGTCATATTAAACATGGGAATGCTATTCTCATCCCAATTAGTTTCATCATTCGCAACAGTTTTCGGGTATAAATAAAAATGACATTCTCGCGAAGCTACAATTTGACGTGAGTTATAAAAAGTATCAAAGCGGATGAAACCGCCATATTTTAAAGTCGTTCCTGTTAATGCTGAACTTATTAACAAAAAGATAATAAGTATTTTTCGCATCTTGATTACCATTAATTATAAAATGGGCAAGCTCCAAAAACCATCCCTCACAACAAGCCATATTTTTTCTAATATTATCTTTTTCACAATTAACTCCATATAATTTTCTATGGTTTAATACTTTCAATAAATTTATCGATCAATTTCCAATTCACATGTTCCATAACCACAATCTTCCACCATTTGGGTGAACCTGAATGAGTGTCTGGAACTAAGGTGTATTTCTCACAAATACTTTGAGAAATATCCTCAGATCGAATTGCAACAATATTCATGAAACTGTTCCTAAAATATCGAATATTTAAGGCTTCTAATTTTTTGCATAAGTAATCTGTTTTTTTGATGAATTTCTGCATATGATTTTTTAATCCTTTAGACCCATGTATATTTAAAATCATCCAAGTGGCAATAGCATTTGCCCCAGAACGAGATCCGCAAAGTGTATGGTCTAGTCCCTCAATATAACTGGCCTCTTTTGTCATCACATTATCTATCAACCCTTTTCTAATAAGAAAAATTCCTGTACCATAAGGTGCTTGTAACATTTTATGGCCATCTACTGAAACAGAATCAATATATGGATTTTCAAAATTGAATGTGCTATTAGGATTGGTAAATGGATAAATAAATCCTCCGAATGCAGCATCAATATGAATTTTATATTGGATATTCCTGGATTTATAAAGGTCAGTAATCTCACCTATACAATCAACTGAACCAAACATGGTAGTGCCCATATTTAACACAGTGATAAAATATTTAATACCATCACTTTTCATTTTTATCAATTGACTATCCAGTTTTTGAAGGTCAATCTTCCTGCTGTTGAAATCAACATTTAAAATGTTATAATTCAGTTGTAAAATATTGCAAGCTTTATACAGAGAATAATGAGTATCCTCTGAAAACAATACTACAATTTCATCATTTTTCGCGTTTAGAATATTTTTATAATAATCACGATAAATCCAAATAGCCTGTATATTACATTCCGTTCCACCTGGAGCAATATAGCCATCAAGAGTATTGTGCTTTGCTCTAAATATTTCTTCACCACAAATCCGAAGCAACTCTAATTCAATCTGCTGAGTGCCTTTAAATGATGGCAATGATTTATCGTAAGTATGAAGTCCTATATGATTTGGGTTCTCAATAAATGACCTGATATAAGGTGCATTCTCAAGGAAATCTGCGTCAGATGGGAATATTTTTGGATCAAGATAAGTTGCTGGTAATCCCAGAATATTGTTGTCATAAAAACTTGAATTTTGATCCAAAGCTTTCAATACTGTGGATTTTAATTCATCAAAGGATTTTTCTGGCCAATACATTACAAATAGATCAGATAAAGTTTTTTACACATTATTAATTAGGAATGGCCTAATGACACTCGATGTTTTTGAATTAGGGTAAATGCGATCGCATTTTTTCCCTTTTCAAATTGATTGCGTTTGTACTCATTGTAGGCAACCAAAAGGAGGGACACAAACAATCGAAAAGGTATTTTGCTAGCAATCCACCATTTCATATCGAGTGTCATAGCCAATTATTAATATTTGGGTCAATTAATCCTTCCCAAATTGAAATTTTTAAAAAACTTGTTCTAACTAAAACCCTTTAGGTTGAGGAACATTCCGTTAGTACCCATGTTCAGTTATTCAACTTCGAAAAAAATCTCGCCACGCTTTTATCCCCCGCTCGAAAAACCTTTTTAAGCACACCTTGTTCTAAAACATCCTTAGGTGCAAAAGGAACCTTCAATTTGTAAAAGATTGACAATTATTAATTCGATCCATCTAATAGGATATGCTTGTCCTATATTAATATAAAAATATATAACAAATCAAGTATTTAAGATATTTTATTCCTGTATTAGTTTTAGTCTAATTATGTATCTCTATTTAAAAATAATAAATTGAGCTCATTCAATTTTTTATTGACGGCATCAATTGATTTTTAACCCTTGAATTATTGGGGTTTATTATCAATGCTTTTTCGAAATGGTCTTTGGCGCCTTCTTTATTTCCATCTTCTAACTCAATAATACCTAACCAAGTATAGGTATCACTGTGTCCCCAATTTGGCTGGATGGGTTTTGGTGAATCTGTTATAAATAATTCTGCAGCTTTATTCAAATATAGCTTTGCACTGGCAACACCACCGCCAAATTGTTTTGGTGTGAATTTCATAGAAATACCGTTGATTAAGTTGATTCTGGGATTGTCCGGTTCGAGTGCCATGGCTTTCTCCATGAGTCGCCCAGACTTTGGACCATACCAAAATGCAGCCCAGGGCATAACCGCTATCTTCGTACCATAGAGTGAAGACATCATCGCATAGGCTTCAGCAAAATCGGGCTTCTCTTCTACCGCATCTTCCAAATGATCCAAACCGTCATTCGCGTATTTTTTAACTTGAGACTTATCATGTTTACTCATAGACAAATTCACCAATTGGTTGTCGCAATAAGCGATGTAATAATGAAGCAACCATGTATTCGTGTTAAGAGATAATGCTCGTTCAAAATGAGCTCGCGCTCCAAGCATTTCTTGCTCATTCCAATTCTGAATAGCCAATTCTATTTTTTCTTTTCCAATGATTATATAGTCATCTACGGCTTGTGAAAAACCAAAGGATAACATTAGGATTAAGATTGTTTTTTTCATTTCATTTTCCTTTTAAAAAGTGATTAAGTGATGGGGGCTTCATGTATTTACGATATTTATTAACTAACCACATGAAGACTTTTGGTTTTTTATAAATTGAGTGAAAAACCGAAATAGACATTTCGACCGTGGGTACTTTTCAATTCTGTCCGCTCCGAATAATCAGGTGAATAGATATATCCATAAACATTTTGTTTATCTAAAACATTGGAGATAGCCCCATAGATTACCAACATTTTTGCGCCGCCAAAAAAGTATACCCGACTCATAGAAAGATCTAATCTTTGCATGGTAGAGAGACGCGCTGAATTCCATTCATCCTTTGCAGGCGTGTAAGGCTTTCCCGTTGTGTATTTGTATGTTAAGCCCAACGAATTCACTGAAGCAATATTCATCTTCAGTGCTGCGGTTAAATTGTGATTTATGTCATAATCTGTCGGTGACAATTTCAAATGGGCCAACTCTTTTCGTTCCGATTGTAAATAGCTGTATGATACCCAACCAGAAATAATTGGCAAATTGCCTTTCAAAAATACGTCCGCGCCATAAGCGTATCCTTTTCCAGCATTGGTGAAATTGGCGACTGAATCTTCCAAAACGAGATTTGAATAATTCTTCTGATACAACTCCACCTTTAAGTTAGTAATCTCCGCTTTATACTCGTAACCCAAGATGGCATGGGTAGCCTGCATAGATTTCAGCTGCGGATTTCCATTCCATTCATCTCGATACTGCGCTTGGGGATATTGATGATAAATACCAGATGCCACTTTTAAAAACTGTGTATCTGATAATCTGTAATTCAGGGAAATACGCGGATCAATTTCTGTCTGCCGTGGATTAGCCAACACGTCCGATCGAAGTCCAATGGTTGAAAATAATCGCCGCGTCAGGTTCATTTCTGCTTCCGCATAAAAACCAAAATGGCGCGTTTTATAATTAATATCAAAGGTGCCTGTTTCAGCCGTTTCACTCAAATCATTTTGATCTAATGGATAGGTCATGGCAAGAATAGTCTTTAGTTCATCCCCAATGAATCCCGTATTCAATTTCATATTTTCTGAAACGGTAAATGATAAATCTGTCCGCCATTTCAAAAGGGAATCATCCATCTCACGGCTGATATTTCCCATAGTCATCCCTTGATTAAACTTATTGAGTGACAAACTGGATTTTACAACAAGACCCTTTCCAAATAAATGTCGCCATTGAATATTGGTAAGATGCGTGCTATTCTCGCTCATCATAATACCATCAAATGTAGGTGTTTCTACATGGATCCCAATTTCGTCCAAATTCGAATAATGAAATAGTTTTACTTGTCCAACAGCCGAGTATTTATAGACAGCGCTCACATTGCCATCCCAGCTGATGGGAACCTTTTTGAAACGATCTTCACCCCCGTTTACTTTGAATAAATATTTTGTATCAGAATAATTCCCGGAAAACTGGATCCCCATTTTTTCAGGCTCAATAAGCCATGCGCCCCCCAAAGATAATGCTGCTAAACCGGCGCCAATATTCACTGAGGATCGTGATGGTAAATCCAATGATTCCATGGCGAGAACACCGGACAATACATTTCCGTATTTAGCAGAAAATCCACCCGATGAAAAGTATGTTCCGGAAAGGAGAAACGGCGAAATCATACCGAAATAACCGCCAGTATCGGATTCATATTTATAAGGATGACTCAGGGTAGCTTGGTCTAAAATGACCGTTGTTTCAGAAACATCCCCCCCACGAACATACATCCCTGCCCCTTCGTCCACACTGTTCACGCCAGGGAAAGTCTGAATGGCACGAAATATGTCCGCCGACGCACCCGCTGTTGTAACAATATCCATCGTGGTGAGCGTTTGCCCTTCTTCATCCGCCATAGTAAAAGAACTGGCACTTACCGTCACCGGATCCATTTCCATAAATATTTTATCTAAAATCACGGCAATTGAGATCATATCTGATTTAACAAAAACGGAAAGGTCAACCTGTTCAAAACCGATATGGGATACCCGCAGAATTCGAGTGCCACCTAATTTAGTTTTAATAAGAAATTTACCGGTCGAATCGGTAATCGTTCCTTCGAGTGTATCCATGAAATATACATTTACGTAGGTCAATTTTTCCCCGGATTCAGAAGTGACATTTCCGCCAACGGTCAATAATTCCTGACCAATTAAAATTGATAATGATCCCAATATAAATAATGCCTTTCTCAACTTATTTCCCCTTTTGCAAATAGGATTGTAAAGACCTTAAATAAGATCTATAAGCATTTTTCCCTTTATTTGTGATTGCGCACATAGTGAGCGGTTTTTTTCCGGAAAAACTTTTTTCAATTGAAATGAATTCAACCTTTTCCAATTTTGATAAATGAGTGCTCAAATTGCCATCCGTCGTTTCAGTAGCATCCTTGATATAATTAAAATCAGCTTTGACCACTTGGGATAAAAGTGTCATAACCGCCAAGCGAACAGGCGCATGAATAACAGGATCGAGTTTATCGAATTTAGGCATTCGGAGAAGACTGAAATTTATTTCGCAATATGTACCCCGGAATGATATATCCAGGAATAATTAAAATTGCCATAACCAGTGAATGATAATGCCAATGGATCATCATACAAACAATAGCACCTGCGAACCAAAGAAGCGCTGACCATTGAAGTGGCTTCCAATCGAGAATCCTTCCGGTAACAAGAACACCAATCCAGATATTCATCATAATAATGGGATTTAAAGCCTTCATAGATATTATACCCATGGGGACGCCTAAAAATGCAATCAAAGACATGGATAACCCACAAGCCAGCCATAGGGACCCAATTGCTTGATCTGCAAAAGTTACGGCACCTTTTTTTCTATCTTGCCGTATTCCCGTTATTGTACTCAATATTCCACCGCTCATCATAATTGCAATCCACATTATTCCAATCCATTCACTTTGATTAAAAAACACAAAAATATATTGACTCACGCATGCGGATAAGATTAACCATCCCCACATGATAAAATGTGTGCCATTATCTGCAAAATTTCTTCGCGTCTTTTCTAACATTGCCTGAATGATCTTTATTTGTTCTTCCATAATATTCCCTTATAAGTTCAGCGCAAAGTTACTGCGAAGTACTTTGTAGCACAAAGTTGAATTTGAATTATACCATGTTATCATGGATATATTTTGCGTCCCCTAGTAAGTCTCTTGTTAAAGAAACTATTAATAGATTAAATTTCGGCACTGTTTTAGACAGAATAATTTTATCAATCTCAGGAGAATTAATAATGCGTAAAATAATGAACTTAGTTGTAATTACTGGTGTAGCAATCACCGCTATCTTTGCGGGAGATATTAAAGGCACAGTTAAATATGTAGGAAAAGCACCGAAAGCGAAACGCCTTCGTATGGATGCAGATCCCGTATGTGCCGCATCACATAAAGAAGCCGCTAGAACCGAATCTTTTATTGTTGATGCTGATGGCAACCTGGCAAATGTACTCGTTTACATAAAAGGCGTCAATTATAGTGGCAAAGCACCATCTACTGCTGCTACAATAGATCAGAAAGGCTGTGTCTACAATCCCCATGTAATGGGAGTCATGACCGGACAAACGGTAAAGATTCTTAACAGTGATGCCACGATGCACAATATTCATGCTTTACCTAAAGTTAACAGAGAATTCAACAAAGGTATGCCGAAATCACTCAAAGAAATTTCAACAGTTTTCGATAAAGCCGAAGATGTATTCGTTATCAAATGTGATGTGCATCCTTGGATGAAAAGTTATACACAAGTATTTGACCATCCTTACTTTGCCGTAACTGGCGCTGATGGTACGTTCAATATTTCTGATGTTCCCGATGGTACATATGAAATTATTGCTTGGCAGGAAAAATTCAAAAAGAAAGTCCTTACCCAAAGTGTTACTGTTAAAGGTGGGGCCGCTTCCGTAAACTTTGAATTCAAACGCCCGAAGAAAAAGAAATAGATAACTCTATATTTGTTATATTTTTAAAAAGCCTTCTCACTAAATATGTGGGAAGGCTTTTTTTATTTAGCTAATGGTTTGCATTATAGAAATTTTTAATTATACCAAACGCCAAAACCGCGACTTCTTAATTCCTCTCCTAACATTTCTTCAATAGCTTCCGCATCTTTTCGGGATGGGATTGGGTTATACTTTTCATAAAAGTCAGGCCTTAGTTTAAGACCAAATCGTTTGGCATAAGTATTCGACTTATATCCTTCTTTATGCTGTTCGAAACGGACTTCAGGTTTTCGTGACGATTGTCCCACATATACACAACCATTCCCAGTCATGTAATTTGGGTTCTTTGACCTGAATTTTTTAATATCCGCTACAGCAGGATCAAGCTCAATAACATAAACATAATAGTGTTTCATTTGTAAATAGATAAAAAAAGCCCTCTCCGAAATTCGAAGAGGGCTTTTTTATTTAAGTCAATTATATATTACTGGATTAAATCGTCTTTTTCATTTTGCAAGTTTTCTTCTTACCACTCATTGCACAGGTTGATTTATCACCTTTTTTCGCACAAGTTGTTTTACCTGCTTTTTTACTCGCTTCTGAATGCTTGTCACAATTCCCATCTTTTTTATCACAGACTTTTCCTGCTTCATGAGTGCATTCTTTTTTACCAGCATCAGTTAAATCGGTTGAATTCAATCCATAAGTCACGCCCATTAATCCAATTAACAAGAAACCAAGAATTAAACTATTTTTGATTCGTTTCATTATTTCTCCGCTATTATTTATTGTCAAAATTTATGAATAATTTCTCATATCTTTTAATATGAAAAATAAAATTTGTTTTACCAGTCTTCGTCACCCCAACCGTCGTCATCTTCAATGACAAAACCATAACCTTCTTTAGCCAAATGGGCCTTAACAATTTTAGACACATCCGTAGGTCCGGAGACAGCCCAAGTAAAGTCTCGAATTGCTTCTAACAATTTTTCCGGATCAGAATGAAGTTTAGCCACATCTTTGCCCCAAGCTTCACGCACTGATTCAAGTGGCTCTTCCGATGGAATATATGGCGCCGGCATTTTTGTCCCAGGCATAACCTCTTGAGGATCCTTA
>JABGTK010000037.1 GCA_018647265.1 Candidatus Neomarinimicrobiota bacterium
CGTTGGAACCCGGGCCGGTAATGAAAATATTTTAGCGGAATTAGGCGTGGGTGATTTCTTTGGCGAACTTGCCTTATTCGACGATGAGCCTCGATCGGCCAACGCCATCGCCACCATAGATACCGAACTATTGGGATTCTTTACCCAAGATTTAATGACGCTCCAAGAACGTAATCCAGTTCTTGGGCAAAAGATCCTATTCAATCTGGGCGGTGTATTGGGCGACCGGTTAAGAGGTACTAATAATTTGCTCATTCAAGCGCAAACAAAAAGTTAAAAGAAAATGTTAAGTCAGCAGCCCAATTATTTTCAACTCATATACCGCGTGATTATTGGACTCATTGGTATTTGGTTTCTATCTACCATTTGGCCTTTTATTTCTAATGTGGTTCTGATGCTTGTATTTGCGTTCCTATTCACTACCGTACTCCTTTCAAGCGTGGATGCCTTGGAACGAAAAATCGGCAATCGTGCATTGTCAGTACTAGCAGTTGTAATCATTCTCCTTGGAGGAATCGGCACATTCCTAGGAAGTTTTATTTCCCAAATGTCTCAACAGGCGGCTGAATTTTCAAGTCGGATTGATAAAGAAACACTGACACAAGAATTCAAAACGCTTGGTGAAAAATTCACTTCTGCCATGCCAGATTTTCTTCAAAATATGCAATCCTCAAATGGGGAGACAGCAGGGAAACTTAGCGAATTGATCAATACTATTGTGGGTTCATTGGCATCTATGGCTGGTGCAATCGGGAATTTTATGTTCATTGCCACGATGGTTTTCATTTTTACAATTATTCTTTTAGCCGAATATCATGGGTTTAGAAAATCTCTAGTTAATGCAATCCCAAATAAATATTTTGAAGTGGGAATAAAATTAATTTATAATATTGAAAAGTCAGTATCCAGTTATCTGCGTGGACAATTTCTATCGGCTGCAAGTGTAGCTGCCATGTCTATTGCAGGACTATTACTTCTCAATTTGTTTGGCGCCAATCTGACGCTCACCATTTTCATTGGTATTATTGCAGGATTGGCTAACCTTATTCCATTGGTAGGGCCATTTGTGGGTATGATTCCAGCTATCTTGATCGCTTTTATGAATAATATCGGTAGTGAAACGGCTATGGCTCACACCTTATTTGGGGTAGTACCATCTCCATTTTATCTCTTGGATATTGTACTCATGTTTTTAATTGTTCAGCAAATCGAAGGTAATTTGATTACACCAGCACTAGTGGGGAAAAGTGTCGGGCTACACCCTATAGTCGTTATGATTGCCCTTTTGATTGGCGGTACGATTTTAGGTCCACTTGGAATGCTTTTTGCCGTACCTGCTACAGGCGTATTAAAAGTAGTCTTAACAGAGATTGCTTTTGTCAGGAAAAATGCCCACCTCCTTTGATGGGACTATTCCTCTTCGATTCGATACAATCTATAATCCGTAAAAGTTAAATAAACCTTAGTGCCATTTTCATAATGGTATATCCAAAATTGGTTTTTTTGTTCTGACCCGTTAGCCACCACTTCGGATGGGCGCCCCATAATATCTTCCACTTGGGAAATTGTCATACCAAGTTCTATCGATATTCTCGCTTCTTTTTCTTTCTTTTCAGCATTTAGAATCTCGTCGATTTTTTGTCTTATTTTAAAATCATCCAAAGCAGATAATTTTAATTTTAGTTCATCTAAGATGCGCCCATTTGTTTTACTGAGACCGCCCGTCAAATTCTTGGTTTCTTCCAAGGCATAAACCACAAATCGAAGTGAATTTAAATCCCTGAGTGAATCTGCCATTGTAAGCAGATCGGATGCTATGCGGTATTTATATGCCGCTATTTCTGATATTAGAATGGGATCCATTTCAAGTGCTTTATTAAAATAAGAAAGTGCTCTGCCATTTAGCCCAACTTTATATAATTGTTCACCTTGATAAATCAAAAAAGAGATTTTCAATCTTTTCACATGAGGTCTGATTTCCGGATACCATCCGGCCACCATACTTACATGGGCTATTGCTGAATCACCATAACCTTGGGTCAACCATGCTTCTGCTTTTTCCACTTCTCGGAATGCAATCTCTCTCAGTCGTTCATCAATTACACCGTACAATAAAGTATCTGACAACGATTTAGCACGAATATATTTTTCAACAGCTCGTTCTGTCATACCACGCTCATCAAAACTCATACCTTCCCGCATCAATTGGTAGGGAATCTTTCTTTCACTTTCAACAATGAGTTTCTTCGCCCTGTGGATATTGGCATGTGTTGGGTGTTCATCCACAAATTCCTTCAATATTCTTGTGGCTGAAATATAATCCTTACGGTAATATTGCATTTTTCCCGTATCACCCTTTGTTTTCCTCCCACCAAAAAAAACAGACGCGGTAGCATAGATTCCTAATGTCTGGATCTTAAACTTGCTGATGGGTGTCACATCCTTGGAATCTTTAATATGTTTAATATTCGTGTGAGAATATTTCAAATCAAAACCAACGGCAAACCGATTAGCTAGTCCCGGATCGAGGATCATCCTCGCCCCCATGGTGAAAGACTGGGAGGGACCATACCCCGTGGGGGAATTCTCTCCCGCATAAAATTGCGAAAATGCTACTCCGTAGGTATAGCGATATGTTGTAAACCAGCTTTCGAACCACTGGAGCATAAGGGATTGGCTCCAAGCTATCTCATACATTTCACCAGTAAATTTCAATCCTTCGGACCAAGATGCATTAGAGACAGTCCATTCGAGGGGAACTGTTGTAGAAAGAAAAAGTTTAGAATACCTCAGGTTTATACCAGTGTGCATATCGAGCCAACTGTTGCCAAACCAATAATAAGCCAGATTTGTTTTTAAAATATCCATATCCAACTGATGGCCCAGCCTTGATGAAAATTTTCCACCTGAAAACTTTGTCACGTCTGATTCATAGGACATCCAATTATTTTTCAAGCTACCCAATCCTAGGAATCCTCCCCCGGTGTTGTATCCAAAACCATAGCGCATTTCCATGGGAATAAAATTGACAGGATTATGAAATTCGCGTCTTCTGAAAATGCGATCCAACATATAGCCTTTTTCATAATCACCAGCCATTTCTTTATCTAGCGAAAAGACGCGAAAGATAAGCGATTTGGATGTATCCTGAACTGCGGATGTTTCACCGGCCGAAAGGAAAGACCCTAAAATTAGGATTATGGGTATTGATTTTCGAATCATAGCCGTTCAAAATAGGTGAAATTCAACACTTATAGCAAGGTGCGCATCAACTAAAGATTCTGTTAATCCTGAAACGATTTGGGTTAATTTCTCAACTGTATTTAATCGGGGAACTATCCCCATAAAGGATATTAATAAACTGAACATGATTCAATTGAAATCCATAAATATTATTTTAAGAATATTGGTGTTCACCACATTGTTGCCGGCGCAGGCCTTTTCCATAGCTCGCGTTCATTACGGCGGCGGCGGTGATTGGTATGGGGATCCCAGCAGTTTGCCCAACTTATTGGAATTTATTTCAACAAATACATCCATCATAGTTGAGCCCAATGAATATCGGATAAAATTGACTGATCCTGAGTTATTCAGCCATTCGTTCCTCTATTTAACGGGGCACGGAAATATTCGTTTTTCTGAAGATGAAGTGGGAATTCTCCGGGATTATTTGCTTAAAGGCGGTTTCCTTCACGCCGATGACAATTATGGCATGGATGCTTCATTCCGTAGAGAAATGAAACGCGTTTTCCCTGATAAAGAATGGGTCAATATTCCTTTTAACCATGATATTTATCATGCCTTTTATGAATTCCCCAATGGACTACCGAAGGTTCATGAACATGATGGTAAGCCACCACAGGGATTGGGCTTATTTGAAGGAGAACAACTAATCGCCTTTTATTCCTATGAATCAGATTTGGGTGACGGATGGGAAGATATTGAAGTTCATAATGACCCTCAGAGTATTCGCCGGGAAGCTCTTAAAATGGGTGTTAATATAGTTTGGTTTGCGCTGACACAATGAATTCCATCGCACAATATTTGGCCCAAATTCGACAGGCAGCAATAAAGTCTGACATAAAAATGAGTGGCTGGAAAATTTATAATTTATCGATAGCTCTGTTTATTGTTGGACTTATTTTAGAAAGTGTATTTTATTTTTCTAGTTTTGTGCGCTTCACTTTTTGGATGAGCATTTTAACAGTTATAGCAATAGGCATTGTATGGCTGACCATTACGATAATTAATATTTGGAACGATAAATTTGATAGGTACCGTAAGACTACCTTGGCTAAAAAAACCGGTAAATATGCTTTCCCAAAAGATGATACACTCATTAATGCGCTACAAATTGAACTTTTCAAAGAAGAATCTTCATCATCGGAATTAAGCGATGCATTTATTGAACAAATAACTGAAAAGCTTTCTCAATTAAATTTTTCTAATCTATTTCCCATGGACAAAATTAATAGCTGGAAAAATATTACACTGGCCAGTTTAATTATTACCATATTGACACTTTCACTAACATGGAAGTATTCTGTCTCATCCCTTTATCGATGGACCCACCCCAAAACAGAATTTATACCACCCAAGCCATTCAAGCTTAAAGGGCTTTCACGCCATGTGCACGTTTTGGGTGGAGAAAATGTTACAATCACTTTTTCCGCTAAGGGAGAATCTCCCGATTCACTATTTGTTGAATTCAAACCAGTCGCCTACGAACCGGGGCGCGATTCACTAATAATTAAAACAGTATTTCCTTCAAATAAAAATAATGAATTCACTGTTGAATTAAAGGAAGTATTCCAAAATTACCGTTACCGTGCATATTATCCTTCTACAAAATTTTGGCAGCCATGGGATGAAGTGTCTTCTAAAAACTATTCCATCTCCGTCACAGACCGCCCCACGATTAAAGATTTCACAGTAACTATTAGTCCCCCTTCCTACACCGGTTTGGCGCCTCAAATCCAAAAAGCCAATCAAGCAGAGATTCAAGCCTTAAAGGGATCAAAGATTTCTATTCATTTGAAATCAAACCGGAATTTAGCTAAAGCAAAATTGGTCATGAATGGTGAATCGAATAAGATGAATGTTAAAAAGAAAAACGCAAATTATAATTTTATCGTTAAACAAGA
This sequence comes from Candidatus Neomarinimicrobiota bacterium, assembly GCA_018647265.1. Classification (NCBI taxonomy): domain Bacteria; kingdom Pseudomonadati; phylum Fidelibacterota; species Fidelibacterota bacterium. The sequence continues at coordinate 5,145 of JABGTK010000037.1, forward strand.
TGGAGAATTCTCTATCCATTTAACCGATGTACGCGGTGTTACCAATCGCAATCCGATTCCCTTTAAAATCCAGATGCTTGCCGATATTTCACCTGAAATGACAATTCTACAACCGCCGCCAATAGTAGAGCTGGGAGGAGACCAATCCATTCCAATCTTGATAACTATTGAAGATGATTTTGGCTTTTCCAATTTACAGTTGGCATACGAAATCCAACGCCCAAGCTATATCCAGGTAGAACCATTTATATCCATGTTTAGCATTCCTTTATCAAACCAGAATGAACCCAAGCAGGAAGTCCATACAAATTGGGCATTGGGGCAGTTGGGCCTCATGCCGGAAGATGAGGTACACTACCATTTTGAGTTATATGATAATGATGAAATCTCTGGACCCAAAAAAACTATATCCGGCACTTTTATTGCGCGCGTTCCATCCCTGAACGATTTGTTCACTTCTTTTAACGAAAAAGAGGAAGAAATTGCCGATGCTGTTGAGATTGAAATAAAAGATATTCAAAAATTGCAAAAGCAACTGAAAAAAGCAGAACTAAATTTGCTAAAAACGGACAAGCCCGAGTGGAAAGATCAGCAGGCTCTGAAAGAAACCATGGAAGCTGTGAAAAACAAATTATCCGATTTTGAGGAATTAGCTGAACAGTTGGAAGCATTAAATAATTCCGGTGAAAAACATAACCTTTTTTCTGATGATCTCATGGAAAAATTCAAAGATCTGCAAAAGTTGATTGAAGAAATATTCCCACCGGAAATGCTGAAAAATATGGACTGGATGAGTGAAGCATTAGAAAAACTCGACAGCAAAGATCTTTTAAGTGCACTTGAGAATATTTCTAATAACCTTTCGCAAGTAGAGCAAGAACTCGATCGATTCCTGGATATTTTCAAAAGAGTGAAGGCAGAACAACAAGTGGATGAATTGAGAAAACGCATCCAGCAATTGGTGGAGAATCAAGACAATATTGATAAACAAATTCGCCGGACGACCCCCCAAACCGATCCATCCGTTTTCAAACGTTTGGGCATTGAAGAAACAATGAGCCAAAAAGAATTGGATAATATTCTCGATGCCATGGATTCTGCGGCAAATGATGTAAAAGAATTCAGCCGGAGAACAGCACAAAAACTGGAAGATCTGGCGAATTCAGAAACAGCCAAATCATCAGCTGAGCATTTAAATGAAACAATGAAAAATCTGGACAATCAAGATCCTTACCGCGCTATGGACGAAAGTTATGCGGGACTTCAGTCCTTGGAATCGATGGAGGGCGCTATGGACGATATTTTAGCTGATTTTCAACAAGAGACTACAAGGGATATGGCGCGAAAATTCAGGTCTATTTTGCGTGATGTGCTTACACTATCTAAAGGCCAGGAATCCCTTAGAACAGAAACACAGGCAATACCACGAAACTCCCCTCGTCTTGGGAATCTGGCCGGGGAGCAGCAAATGCTTCAGGATCAGCTGGCCCAAACAATGAAGAATACGATGGATCTATCCCGAGAAACCTTTATGGTTTCGCCAGAAATGGGCCGAAAGATGGGATCAGCCTTTGCACAAATGAAAGCATCAAAAGGAAAATTGGCGGATCGAGACGGCAATGGCTCAATGGGTAATCAGGAACAGGCCATGCTATCTTTGAACGAAGGCGCCAAAGCAATTATCCAAACGGTAAAACAAATGCAGGAAAGCGGTTCTGCCAGCGGATATGAAGAATTTTTAAAGCAGATGGAAGAAATGGCGGGACGCCAACAGGGTGCAAACAAACAAGGGATGCAGTTGGCTCTGGGGCAAATGGCTGCTTCTATGCAACAATCCATGATGCAGCAAATGTTGGCCCAACAACAGGGCATTCGAAAATCACTCAGTCAAATGATGGATGAAATGGAACAGGCAGGCGACCAAGGATTGGGCGATCTTTCCGGAATTGCAAATGAAATGGATGAAGTGATTAAAGACTTACAGCGTAAACAATTCACACGGCAAACGTCGGACCGCCAACAGCGTATATTATCCCGAATGCTCGATAGCCAAAAATCTATGACCCAACGTGGATTTGAAGAAGAACGAAAATCCAAAATTGGTGACCAAACATTATTCACGGGTCCATCAGGATTGCCTCAAGATTTGGGCCAAAGACAATCACTTATAATGAATGCTATGAATCATGCCCTCAAGTCCGGTTATTCCCGGGACTATCAAAAAATGATTCGCAGGTATTTTAATGCACTGAGTGAAGCTGAATCAGTCATTATTCCTGATACTAGTTCAGCCCCTACAATTGAAGGAATCAATCCTTGAAACGAATATTGTACTTTCTGTTCATTGGTCAATTGATTGCCCAGCCCGTTGAAGTACTTCCAGAAGAAGAAGGTGCTTTTATTCAAGCTATGGCCATGGAACGATCTGGCAATGTAGGTGACGCCACAATAATTTATCTAAATATCCTGAAAGGTGACCCAAACCATCAGCGGGCTTACTTACAATTAAGAAATATTTATACCCGAACGGGCAATGGAGAAGCGGCAATACCAATTGTAGAAAACTGGCTAAATTCCCATCCTGAAGATCTTCAGTCTGAACTCTACCTCGGTGAATTTTATTTCCGTAACCAGAACCAAGAAAAAGCCTTGGACATCTGGAATAATTTTAGAAAAACCAAACTAACCAATCAAACCACCTATCGCCTATTATTTCATACTTATGTTCGCTTTGGACAGGTAGAAGCCATGGAAGCTTTGACCCATGAAGCGCGGGAGCGATTTGCTGAGCCTCACTTTTTTGCAATCGACTTGGCCAACTATTACCAATCTCGCCAAACTTATGATCGATCCTTAAGAGAATATTTGACACTTATCCAACATCAAAACCAATATTTAATATATGCAACAGATCGAATCCTTTTAATGAGCGATGATACCACCAACTATGGACTCATTGATTCCACACTCAATTCAGTCACTGAATTCAACCCGGATGTGCGCTTAATCCTGGCGGGGTTTTATTACAAGACTGGCCAATTTGAAAATGCACTAAATCAACACAGGCTAATTGGTGCAAACAAACCTAGTGATACAAAGCGGTGGATGAATTTTTCTGAAAATTTGCGCAAAGAAAAACAATTCGATTTATCTGTTAAGGCCTATCATTTCCTCTTGCAAAATATGACAGAGACAAATCCTACTACTGTTGGGAAAGCGCTATTAGGGTTGGGACAGGCCTATGAAGAACAAATTATCCAAAATCAAATAGAGCTAAAATTCGTCAACTGGTTTCCTGATAATGAATTTTTCAATGACCAATTCGTAAAAGGACCAAATATTGCGGATGATCCATTGGCCAATACTATTGAACATTATCAATCTATTTTGGCTTTGCTCCCGCCATCGAACACCACCGCCACTGTTCATTTTCGTTTGGGAGAAATCCAATCCAGAATGATGCGGGATATAAATGGTGCAAAAATATCTTATGAAGCGGCGCTTCAAAATCGCCCAAATCCTAACTTAGAAAATATAATCAGGATTCGCATGGGCGACCTTTTCTTAGCTAGTGGGCAATACCCTAAAGCAATCAACTATTTTAAACCAGATTCAAGGATAAGAATTGGTAGAGGAAAGTTTGATGAATATACCATCCGATATCTTAATAGTTTATTGTACAACCAAGAAATTGAACTGCCCTTGGCCTTCTTGGATTCAGTTACATTGGTCCTTGAACCAAACCACCACTATTTTAATGATTTAATGGAAATGCACGATTTGCTTGTTAATTATTATCTGGATGGTACTCGGAATGATCGAAGTGCTTTTGAATCTTTTTTCCAAGCTGAAGCATTGATTCGCCAGTACAAAATTCCCGAAGCTTTGGAAGCAATAAGATTAATTAAACAGAATTATCCTGATGCATTAATTACACCACTTTCCACTTTAAGGATGGCACTTTTACTGCTGGAATTTGACCAGCCAGAGGCTGCTCTTTCGGCAGCTTTGTCCATTGAAGAATCGCCACTTAAAGATCAGGGTTTAGCCTTGGCAGGTGAGATTGAGGAGCTATTTTTGGGAAATCCTGAAAAGGCATTGATCTACTATCATCGCATTTTGTCCGAATGCAAATCGTCTCTTTTGGTTGAGCCGGTGCGCCTCCATATTCGAAAATTATCAAAACCACAGGAGAGTTAATTGAAACGTTTTTTACCACTTCTTCTTTTACTAATTCAATTTGGTTTGAGCCAAAAAATTCTCATCCCCATGGACCAATCCCAAAAAGACCATTTGAAAGCTTATGGCACCGCTTTTTGGATTTTGGGAGAGAACATAAATGTAGAGTGGATTTTAAATTATCGCGGTGGCTCCTTCATGACGGATAGCTATCCTGATATTGTACAAGAATGTCTTGTCCGTGGCATTTCTTACGAAATTATTGGTGTCGAGCAAACATTGGCCATTTACAACGAAGTTGAAGTGAATAATATGGATATTGCTCTTTTAGAAAAAGCACCTAAAATTGCCATTTATTCACCACCCAATAAACAGCCGTGGGATGATGCGGTTACCTTGGCCCTTACTTATGCTGAAATTCCATACGAAACTATTTGGGACGAGGAAATATTCAACGGCGCATTGGGGCAATATGATTGGCTCCATTTACACCATGAGGATTTCACAGGTCAGTACGGGAAATTTTATCGGAATTACCATACGGCGACATGGTATATAGAACAGCAACAGCAATTTGAAGCAGTGGCTCAACGGCTGGGATTTAACTCGGTCCATGCCCAAAAGAAAGCACTCACCCAGATGCTCAAAAATTATGTGTCAAATGGTGGTTTCCTTTTTGCCATGTGTTCTGCTACTGATTCATTTGATATTGCTCTGGCTGCCCTAAAAGTAGATATAGCACATTCTGTTTTTGATGGTACTCCAATCGATAAAAATCCCCAAGAAAAAATGGATTATACAAATGCCATGGCATTTGATAATTTTAAGATTATTACCGATCCCATGGTTTATGAATATTCTGATATTGATTATCCGCCCAGTGATAATCCAATCGTCCGCGGTGCCGAAGCGGATTACTTTACACTATTCGAATTTTCGGCCAAATATGATCCAGTGCCTACAATGCTGACGCAAAACCATGTATCTGTGGTGAAAGGATTTATGGGACAAACAACAGGATATCACAGAGAAAAAATTAAAAAGCATGTGTTAATTATGGGCGAGGATGCTACGACACCCCAAGTAAAATATCTTCACGGAAACCAAGGGCAAGGGACGTTTACTTTTTTGGGTGGCCATGACCCGGAAGATTACCAACATTTTGTTGGCGATCCACAAACGGATCTAAAACTCCATCGAAATTCACCGGGATATCGCCTAATCCTTAATAATGTTCTTTTCCCAGCGGCGCGCAAAAAGGAACGAAAAACGTGATGAAATATTTACTGCCACTAAGGTCACTAACATTCGCTAAGGATAGTTTTAAGCTTTAGCGCCCCTTAGCGTTCTTCACTGCAAAATAAATATGTTTATTCAAAAAGAAATATCATTAGACCCAAGACCGAGAGGATTTCATCTTATTACGGATGAAGTGTTAAATGCAGTTTCTGAAATTCAAAATATCGTAATCGGTACCATGCAGGTCTTCATTAAACATACTTCCGCTTCACTGACAATCAATGAGGATGCTGACCCAACGGTTCGGAAGGACTTTGAATCCCACTTTAATCAAATGGTTCCGGAGAATGCGCCCTATTATGACCATACATTCGAGGGTCCCGACGATATGCCAGCCCATTTGAAATCATCAATTTTGGGTTCATCAGTGAACATCCCCATCACCAATGGAAAACTGAATTTGGGTACTTGGCAGGGGATATATTTATGTGAGCACAGAAACCGTGGGGGAAACCGAAAATTGGTGGTGACGATTCAGGGGGAGTAAAGATTGAATGAAAAGTGGAATAATTCGTTATGCTCATCGTTGCAATCCTGAAAAGAGACTATTCTTTCTTTTTCGCCTCATTCCAAATAGCATCCATTTCTTCTAAAGTTGCTTCGTCCAATTCCTTACCTTGGGCTTTGATGCCTTCTTCTACATTTTTGAATCGGCGGATAAATTTTTTATTCGTTTTTCTTAAAGCATCTTCTGCGGGGATATCCAAAAAGCGCGCCAGGTTTACAATTGAAAAGATTACGTCACCAATTTCTTCAGCAATATGGTCTTTACCACTATTATCTTGGGCCTCCTTTAATTCCAAAATTTCTTCATGAATCTTATCCCATACTTGTTCCACTTTATCCCAATCGAAACCGGCATAACTGGCTTTTTGCTGAAGACGTTGGGCCCGGACTAAAGCGGGTAAATTATTGGGCACCCCATCCAAACGGGATTTACGTCCTTTTTCTTTATGCTTGGCTGCTTCCCAATTTTGTTTGGCATGAAAGGCCGCATCAGCTTGAGCATCGCCAAAAACATGGGGATGGCGATTCACCAGTTTTTCATTCACTATTTTCAGAGATTCATCCAGTTTGAATTTGCCATCATCCTCAGCGATGGATGCTTGAAAAACCACGTGGAGGAGAATATCGCCTAACTCTTCTTTTAGATTTTCCCAGTTTTTTTCATCCACACTTTCGATAACCTCGTAGGCCTCTTCTATAAAATAGGGCAGTAAAGATTCATTGGTTTGTTCTCTATCCCAAGGACAGCCATCGGAGGCACGAAGCCGTTCAACAATTCGCACCAATTCCTCGAACCTTTTTCCCATATCACCCATAAAGCGCATCCCAATTGACTTTTTCTAAATAGTGATTTTCTTTTTCTGTCATGATCTTTTTATTATCCTCGGACTCATCTTCATAACCCAATAGATGCAATCCGCCATGGATAATCAATCGGCCTAATTCTTTTTTAAATGGTTCATTAAATTTTCCCGCATTCTCTTTCGCCCGAGGAAGGCTAATATAAATTTCACCTTCAACCTCTTTTTCTCTATAGTTATTCAGGCGAAAGGCTATAACATCGGTGAATTGATCTTTTTGGAAAAATTCTTTTTTCAAATTACTGAGTAAATCATCGGACCCAAAAATAAGTGACAATTCTGAATTTAGAATTCCTTCTATTTCGAATACAGAATTTATAATTGAAATAACAGCCGATTCCAGGGGCCCCTCCAAAGCGGGATCTGAATCAACCTTTATAGATATCACGCCCGAGCAACCTCGCCGGGATTATCATCTTTTTTATCATCGGGATACTCAATCCGAATATGGTAAATACCTCGAAGGACAGGCAACAACCCCGTGGTGCCGTCAATTTTTCCTTTGATGCGGGTTAACTCATCCAAGGTTAAAGGACATTCAGAAAGTTGGCCGGCAGACACCCGTAAGTTGATAATTTTATCAATCATATCTTCAATTTTTAAAATATCCGGTTCTTTGATAGAACGGACGGCCGCTTCCACAGCTTCACATATCATGAGAATACCTGTTTCTCTGGTGTTCGGTTTCGGTCCGGGATATTGAAATTGTTTTTCATTAATTTTGCTTTTACCTGCTGCTTCCAGCGCCATTCGGTAAAAATATTCCACCCTTGTTGTGCCATGGTGCATGGGAATAAAATCACTCACGATTCTGGGTAATCTATATTCTTTAGCAAGATTCAACCCTTCTGTCACATGGTTTTTAATAATCTTGGCACTCATGACAGGCGTAAGTGTATCGTGTTTATTTTCACCGGCATATTGGTTCTCAATAAAATATTCAGGCCGAATCATTTTACCCAAATCATGATAGTATGCTCCAACACGGCATAAAAGAGAATTAGCGCCAATGGCATCAGCACACGCTTCGGCCAAATTTCCCACAACAATACTGTGATTAAAAGTACCGTTTGCTTCTTGCTGTAGGCGTTTTAAAAGTGGATGCTGAAAGTCCAGTAATTCTATCAAAGTTAAATTAGTCGTAATACTGAATGATACTTCCAGCAAACCGATCAACCCATAAGTCACGATGGGGCTCAGGACTGCCACCACGGTTAAGTTCATCATATCGTAACCCATAACGGGCCAAGAATGGCCTTTGAATAATCCCTGTGCAAGAATGGCAAGAGCGCTACTGGCTACCAAAGCAAAAATGGCGGTGAATAATTGGCTCCGCCGCCGAAGTTGCCGAACTGCATAGATGCCAACCGAAGAAGTGAACATCGATGTTACCATGAATTCCACATTATTCCCGATGAGAATGCTCACCAATAAGATTATGGAGGTAATGCCCATAAAACCAATCCGCGCATCAAACATGATAGTAAGAACCATCGCGGCCACGGTGATGGGAATTAGGTATTCAGATAATTCTAACTTTTGGGTAAACAAATAAGCAAGGCCAACTTCGATAGTAAAGATGAGACCGAGCAAAAGGACCATTCGCCAATCTTCAAAAATGGGTGTGCGGTAAGTAAGGAGAAAAGTAAAGAAGAATGAAATGATAATTCCGATAACTAGGATTCGACCTAAATATGCTAAAGCAATATCGAGCCCTCGCTCTTCTCTTGCTTTTTTGTCAACGGACACTGACAAAGAGTGGAGCTTCTGTAGATCATCAGCTGTGACTCGTGTATTGGCATCCACAATCCGTTCATTCTTCAGGATAATTCCCTTATTTCGAGGAATTCGATCCTGCCGTGCTTGTTGTCTTCTTTCCGTGGTCTCTCGGTCATAAACCAAATTTGGTTTCATAAACTCAACTACGAGGGAGTAACCCATATCACGGCGAATATCTGCTTCATCAGGATATTGATTGGTCACTTCTACTCGCGCTTTTGTCCATGCATTTTGCAGGTCATTATAAGTGGTGGGATTTTGCAATTCCGGTGCTTCATCATTTCCGATATTTACAGCCACTTTATTGCTGATAATCTCAGCCAGTTCAATATCATAAATCCCTTCGGCCCAACGGTTGCGGGAAATCTGGATCATATCATTTTGCAGTTTTTCCAAATCAATCATTAAAGGGTCCGACGGGTCCAAAGTGAAAATATTGATCCAATTTTCATCATCTGAAGCAAAGGCAAATTCACTTTGAATTTGCACCATTAAAACAGCTAAAGCGGCACTGTCTGATTGAACTGTAACACGGGCCGCATCATATTGATCTGAAAAGCGGTTCCGATAAAGTGTATCTTTTGAAGCAGATAATTTTTTATTTCCCAACTGGAGTGCATTGACCAAACTAAAATATTTATGGATAGATGCCACTTGCCCATCCACAATATCTTGTGAACGGGAAAATAAAAAAGGTTCTGACTTTATAGCTTCATCCAAATCAGATTGCAATTCTTGGTCTGTTTTTAAAATAGGATAATTAAAAGGCGCTACAACTTCTTCCCGCGCCACATCATTCAGTTGATAAGAATAGAGAAGTGCCTTTCCCTGGGGAAAGAAGAATGATAGAACAGCAATAACTGCCATTAAGATGGATATTTGCCGCCAATAATGATTTAGAATATCAGAAAATTTCTGGTAAATGGATGGCTTATTGGGAATGCGGACCATTAAAATCCTTTGACAGAATTAACAATATTTTTTGCAATAATCAGGCGTTGAATTTCACTGGTGCCTTCGCCAATTTCAAGTATTTTCGCATCACGGAAATAGCGCTCAACATCATATTCTTTAACATAGCCATATCCTCCAAGAATTTGGATCGCTTCCGTTGTTGTTTTCATGGCAGTTTCACTGGCAAACAGTTTGGCCATAGCACCTTCTTTAATAATATTTTTTCCTTGATCCTTCATCCACGCCGCATGGAATGTTAGCAATTTTGCCGCTTCGATCTCGGTAGCCATATCAGCCAATTTATTCCCCACAGCTTGGAATTCATGAATCTCTTTCCCAAACGCTTTTCGTTCAGTGGAATATTTTAAGGCTCGCTCATATGCTCCCAAAGCAGTCCCTACAGAAAGGGCCGCTACGGAAATCCTTCCTCCGGTTAACGTTTTCAGGAATGTTTTAAATCCTTTCCCCGGTGTTCCCAACATATTTTCGGCAGGGATAACCATATCTTCAAAAAATAATTGCCGTGTGTCGCTGGCACGCCATCCCATTTTCTTTTCTTTGGGGCCCAGTTTAAATCCCGGCGTATCGGTTGGAACAATAAAAGCGCCGATTCCTAAATCTTCTCCATTTTCAATTATTCGAGAAGTAATGTTGATGAGACCAGCTTCACCGGCATTGGTAATAAATATCTTCCCACCGTTGATTACATAATCATTACCTTTTTTTACAGCAGTTGTTTTGGTGGCTCCTGCATCACTCCCCGCTCCCGGTTCTGTAAGGCCAAAAGCTCCGATCATTTCTCCGGAGGCTAAAGCAGGGACATATTTTTTTCTCTGTTCCTCATTCCCCGCAATTACGATTGGTGTTGTGCCCAAGGATGTATGGGCCGCCATTGTAATGGCCACAGAAGCGTCGGCTCTTGCCAATTCCATCACAGCGGCTGCATAGGCTACCGTGTCCATTCCGCCACCGCCCAATTCCTCCGGGATGGGAATTCCCATGAGGCCCAATTCAGCCATTTGATTGACCAAGTTTCGTGGAAATATTTCTTTTTCATCCAAATCGGCAGCGATTGGGGTGATTTCATTATTGGCGAAATCACGTACCATTTCTACCAACATTGTATGTTCATCTGAAAAAAATAATTTGTCCATTTTTCTCTTATTTATCGTTTGAAATTAAATTCCTAAAAAGTTGGATTATAATGAGTATTTTACCACCGAATGGCGGCTGAAGCCCAAGTATATCCAGCACCAAAAGCGGCCAATATTATATTGTCACCTCTTTTGATTTTACCTTCTGCCAAAGCTTCTGTTAATGCAATTGGTATGGAAGCGGCAGTTGTATTTCCATATTTATGTATATTACTGAAAATCTTTTCCATCCCAACGCCCAATCTTTTGGCAACAGCTTGACTAATTCTAAAATTTGCTTGATGAGGAATGATTAATTTTATGTCATTCAACGAAAGATTATTCTCATCCAATGCTTCGTTTATCACTTCCGGGAAACGGCGCACTGCATTTTTAAATACTTCTCGACCATTCATATGTGGACGGCAAACACCACTATCAATCGATTCTTGGTTTACCCAATTATTTCCTCTCGTTCCAGGGCCTTCCATCCACAAATTATTCATATTAGCGCCTTCGCTGTGAATATGGGTAGATAAAATTCCACTTTCATTATTACTCCTCTGGAGTACTGCCGCGCCACTACCGTCACCAAACAGAACACCCATATCCCTGCCGCGAGTAGAAAGGTCTATAAATTTAGATTGCGCTTCTGCACCCACGACTAAAATGGTTTTATGCTGGCCGGTTCGAATAAATTGATCAGCGACTGAAAGGCCGTAGACAAATCCTGAACAAGCAGCTTTTAAATCAAAAGTTCCTACCGTCCGTAATCCTAAGGCTGCCTGAAGTTGATTGGCGACGCCGGGAAAATAATAATCTGATGAAATTGTGGCCACAATAATGAGGTCTATTTCATGGGCCTCTATGTCGGCCATATCCATAGCTTTCTTTGAAGCGGCCAATGCTAAATCTGAAGCGGCCTCTTCTTCACTGACCCAATGACGTTCTTTAATTCCTGAACGTTCCTGGATCCATTCATCGGAGGTATCCATCCATTGCTTCAAATCATTATTTTTTAGAATGCGGTCGGGGACGTGAAATCCCATACCGATTATTTTAGTTCGGTGCATTAGGTATTAATTGGGTTTATTTGGAATTTGTATATCGCGAACATTGAGTTGTATCATGGATTTTCCCTGCCATTCATTTACCTCCACCACGTAGGCAAGATCGATGGGAACACCACGAATCAAATCCTCATAATGAGAAGATAATTTGAACCCAATTGCAGGATAATTCCTACCATTTTGACTGACGGTGAAACGAACATGTTCACCATTCCCAATTAGGCGAGGTTGGCCTGAAATCGACAAATTTCGGCTGGCAAACTTGGGGCGCATATTACCAGGACCAAAGGGACCCAGTTTTTCCAAAAATCGCATAAAACGCGAATTGATATCCGTAAGGGCCATTTCACCATCAATACTAATACGAGGAATTAAATCTTCTTCTGCGAGAATTTTATTCACATTTCTTAAAAAAATTGATTTAAAATTTTCAAATTTATCTTCACGAATAGTCATACCTGCTGCCATAGGATGCCCCCCAAATCCCTCGAGAAATTTGCTCGCATGGGATAGGGCTTCATACAAATCAAGTTGAGGAATACTCCGAGCTGACCCCTTCCCAATTCCGTCTTCATCAAATGAAATGATAATAGCAGGCCGTGAGAATTCATCCTTGATCCGGGATGCCACGATACCGATTACGCCGGGATGCCAACCCTTTGATCCTATGATGACAACTTTATCCTGCGCTAAATCGACCTGTGCATGAACCATGCGAATAGCATCATTCACCACATCTTCCTGGATTAGCTGGCGACGCTTATTTTCTCGGATTAAAATGGATGCCAATTCCTCAGCCCTTGCTTTATCTGAAGTTGTGAGTAATTCTACAGTGCGATTGGCATCACCCATCCTGCCGGCAGCATTAATCTTGGGCGCCAAACCGAAAACTAACTTCCCTACATTTAACGATTCCCCAACCAATCCTGTTTGGACAAGAAGTTGATATATTCCAGGTTTTTCAGCCTGTTCTAATGTTTCAAGGCCATTATGGACCAATACCCTGTTTTCATCTAGAATTGGAACCATATCAGCCGATGTGGCTAACGCAACAAGATCGAGGTGTTTTAGTCCCACATTTGAATCGGCACCGCACTTCTCCGACAAAGCTGATATGAGCTTAAAGGCTACGCCGCACCCGCACAGCCCTTTAAAGGGGTATGCACAGCCTTTTTGCTTTGGATTAAGTACTGCGTATGCATTAGGAAGTTTTTCGTCAGGAATGTGGTGATCGGTAATAATAACACCAATTCCCAAATCATTTGCATAATTCACAGGGTTGAAAGCATTAATACCGCAATCGCAGGTAATGAGCAAATCCGCCCCAATTGATTTGGCATAATCAATTCCACCAGCGGATAATCCGTAACCTTCCTTTTCTCTATCGGGAATATAGAACTCAACTTTTGCGTTAAGATCTTTTAATCCAAGATATAATAATGATGC
>JABGTK010000038.1 GCA_018647265.1 Candidatus Neomarinimicrobiota bacterium
ATCATCGTAAATACAGGCAAGAAACTGATAACTGTAGTTGATACGGCCGTAACGACCGCCCCACTTACCTCCGAAACTGCATTAAAGATAACTTCTTTAGTCTTTTCTTTTGCTTTCTCTAAATGTTTTAAAATATTCTCCATTACCACAATACCCATATCAACAATAGTTCCGATAGCAATGGCAATTCCTGACAATGCAACAATATTCGCATCCACTTTGAATAATTTCATACCTACAAATACCATGAGCACGGTAAGAGGCAGCATGCTGGAAATAAGTAATGATGTACGAAAATGCATAACCATCACCAATATCACAATGATGGTAATCAATATTTCATCCTGCAATGCATGTTTCAATGTGCCTAATGTTTCATAGATAAGCCCTGTACGGTCGTAAAATGGTACGACTGTCACTTGACTTACGGTTCCATCTGGCAAGGTCTTTTTGGGTAATCCCAGGGCAATTTCTTTTATTTTTTCTTTAACACTTTTAATTGTTGCCAGTGGATTCTCCCCATATCGCGCCACCACAACACCGCCTACTGCCTCGGCACCTTCTTTATCTAAAACACCTCTTCTAAGTGCTGGCCCCAATGCAACATGGGCAACATCCTTGATATAAATGGGTACATTATTAAGGGATTTAACTACGGTATATTCAATATCATCCAATGATTTGATAAAGCCCAAACCGCGCACCATGTATTCTACTCGATTCACTTCAATCGTACGGGCACCCACATCCAAGTTGGATTGACGAACGGCATTAAATACATCGATCAATTGAATGCCGTGTTCCCGCATGGCGATGGGATCAACATCAATTTGATATTCTTTTACGAATCCACCAATAGATGCCACTTCTGCCACGCCATCCGCAGATTGAAGGGCGTATCGCACCGTCCAATCCTGGATACTACGTAATTCCTGTAAATCCCAACCACCCGTGGAATTGCCATCTACATCTTGTCCTTCGAGTGTATACCAAAACACTTGTCCCAAGGCAGTTGCATCTGGGCCTAGAGACGGTTGGACACCTTGGGGTAGCGTACCAGATGGAAGTGAATTCAGTTTTTCAAGAATCCGTGAACGGGACCAATAAAACTCCACTTCTTCGTTAAATATGACATAGATGGTTGAGAAGCCGAACATGGAAAAAGATCGAACCGTCTTAACATCGGGAAGTCCCAACAAAGCAGTGGTTAACGGATAGGTAACTTGATCCTCAATATCCTGGGGACTTCTACCACTCCATTTCGTAAATACAATTTGTTGATTTTCACCAATGTCAGGGATCGCATCCACGGGTATAGGATCTCGAGGTAAAGCACTAATTTTCAAATCGAAGGGTGACACCATTGTACCCCAAACCACCATTGTACTTAAAAAGATACCCACAACTAATTTGTTGTTGAGGCAGTAATGGATCAGCTTATCTAACATGTTTTAATTCTTTCTTTTTACAACTTTGTGGAAGTTTCAAACTTCTGTAAAGTTCTATAAATCGCGATTATATTTAGCTTAATGCTGATGACTCATGGGTTGCGCTTTTTCCAAATCAAGGCTCGCATTCATCATACTGGGCTTTGCGGAAATTTGCATGGCGCTGTCAATTTTGAAATTCCCTTTAACAACCACTTCCTCACCTGCCACTAATCCGGATTTCACCACATATTGATCGCCGACTCTTGGTCCTAAGACAATTTCTCGACCTTCAAATGTTGGTTCATCCACTGGCACTTTTACATATACAATGGCTCGGTTACCCGTTTTGAGAACGGCGCTGGCGGGAATTAATAAACTATCATGACGATGGCCCGGCGTGTGGACGATGCCCATGGATTCTGATTGGACCAAATCCATTTCACAGATGGGACAGCTGCCGGACTTGGATTGAACCACTTCCGGATGCATAGGACATACCCATTTATTCGCCAATTCAGGATTAATCGCTTTCCCCTCACCTCCAATAGATGCTTGAATTGAACCATGTACAAACATGCCCGGCTTCAACTCACCATCAGAGTTCGCGACATTAATACGCACTTTAACTGTTCGTGTTTTTTCATCAACCACAGGATCAATAAATGCGATTCTCCCCGCGAAAGTCTTTCCAGGAATTCCGCCGGTAGTAAAGGATACATCCTGCCCGAATGCCAACCATGGTAAGTCTGTTTCGTAGGCATCCAAAATAATCCATACCCTGGTCAAATCGGCAATGGTATAAATATTGGTCCCCGTTTTTACATAGGCACCTTCAACACTATTTTTTTGAATCACCACGCCAGACATTGGACTATAAACTGTGACTACATCGGAAGGAGATTCACCCATTTCAATCGCTTTTATTTGTTCATCTACCAATCCCATTAAGCGGAGTTTTTCCCGTACTGCCAACAGATTTGATTCCATAGATTTTTGGTATAATGGGGATTGAGAAGAACCCATACCTAATATTTTACGCGCCTGGATTAATTCTTCTTGAGCTGCGTAGAGGTCAGGGCTGTATAGTTCAATCATGTGATCCCCTTTATTCACGGTAATTCCTGTATAATCCACAAACATACGCTCGACTCTTCCCGATACCCATGCAGTTATATTCCCAATCCGAGATTCATCATAAGCAATTTTACCTGACAATTGAATTTCCATTTCAGCTTTTCCATAGATCGCAGCAACCGTTTCAATATCAGCTAATTTTACCGCATCTTCTGACAAGGAAAGCTGATTAGGATTAATTCCACTACCAATTTCTTTTTCTAATGGAATCAAATCCATAAAGCAAATGGGGCATTGACCCGATTCAGGAAGTTGCACATTGGGGTGCATGGAACATGTCCACACTTGGGATGTGGAACTATGAGTATTATGATTCACATTTTCAGATGGGATGTTTTCACCCGAAAACCAAGATCCTATTAAAAATGCAACCACAACTAGACCAATGGTTATTTTGTAATCGTTTAAAATTTTCTTCATATTCATCATATCTTCTCCCCTGTTATGACTGATAGTTTGGATGTTGCCTTCAAATAATTCACCAATGCTTTTTCATATTTCATTTGAAATTTCAGTAGACGGCGTTGTGCATCAACCAAAGAAATAAATTCAATGTTATCTCCCCGATATGCAATTTCTGATGCGCCAAGGGATTCCAATCCTTTTGGAATAAGAACATCCTTATATAAACGAATCTGACGGCTGGATTCCTCCAGGTCAAATAAAACCATTTCCAATTCACTATTTAATTCATTTTGGATAGACACGGCCCGAGCTTCAGCGCCATTCAATGCAAAATTCGCTGATGCAATTTCTGCATTCGTTTTTCTGAACCAAATGGGAATATCCAACGATATTTTTGCCACCAGTGGATCTTTCCCGCTAAAAGCACTACCTTCCTTTTCACCTGTGGTAATTGATTCGACACCCAAAGCAATATCCGGCATTCGATTCAACTTGGACCGTTTAACTCGGTATCTTTGCATTTCTATATCTGCATTTGCGCCTAAAACAGTGGTGTTGTTTTTCAGGATTTTCTCTTTAACTATAGATACATCCAATTCAGCTAATTCAAATGTTAATGAATCGGGAACGACGATATCCATCAATGAAGGGTCATTCAATAAGGATTTAAACCGTTCAAGAATTGGTATCTTTTTATTCTCTAATGTAAATAATTCATCTTCAAGCTGTATTAATTCAATCTGTGTTTTGATCAAGTCTGGATGACCAGCCCGTGCCGTCACATATTTTGAACGAATAACACCATCCCAATTTTGGATCAATTTAAAATTTTGTTCGGTTAATTCTGTTACACGCACTAAGTAGTAATAATCATACCATGTAGATCGAACTGCGTGATTAAGCTTCAATTGATGTTCCACATACTTATAATAGGAATTTTCTGCTATTGAGGATTGGATTTTTCCCTGCAATCCCCGCTTCCCGAGGAAAGGGAATTTCTGCATTAGACCAATCTTATATTGCTGGGGACCGGCGGCTGTTTCTACACTTTCGAGGAAATAACCAACATTAAGAGTAGGATTAGGTAATCCCTTGGCAGCGGTTATACTGGTTTCTGCGGATTTCCATTGATTATACGCACTCTTAACAACAGGATTGTTTTCCTGTGCTTTTTGGATATACAGGTCCAGGTCACCCTGAATCGCCATCAAGGGAAAAGTACCAATCATCAAAGCGATAATCGGTTTAATATGTTTTTTTTGTCGTAAAAATAAATTCATAATTATCCTAATTGTTGAAGAAAATCAACAGATCCGAGACATACGGATCCCTAAAAATGGACGCAATCGCCCTAGGTTAGAATAATATTATAAGCGGAGAGGTATGGAGAATTTCGCCTGAGAATCAGACGAACGGTCTAGAGAAACCGTTTTTTGAGAGCGTTGACATTTGGGTGCATCCATTTTCATAGTGCATGTTGTTTTAGTCATGTCAACTTGAGCAGATTTTTGATCTGATTTAGGAGCGGATATAACAGGAATAAATTGTGAATGTTTACATTTCGCCTCAGACATTGAACAGCTTTTATTACTATTCATCGCCTTTTTGTTCTCACAACATGTTTCTTTTTTCACCTCGCAACAAGGCATATCACAGTCGATATGAAGAATCGGAGATGCCATGGCAAAAGCCATAATCAAGATTAATCCAATAGATATGGAGCGTTTAAGCATACAGGAATTTACTTTAAAATATACTATTTGTTTAAAAAAACTTCATGAACCGTTTCCCACATCTCTACAGGGCCCGTTGTATCAACGATAGCAAGGCTACTCATTCGGTAGGAATTTTTTACAGTGAGTTTTTCAATAATGGTCTTTTTTGTATCCATGTTCAATTCTTTATAGATTAAGCTAATATGTGGCTGGAAATCGTAATCAACCGCAAATGATTGGTCGAATAATTGATTCATAATCGTTAATTGTATATTGGTCTTTAGTTCAATAAATAATGATTTCCAAATGAGGTCAGAGTGATTAAGACCATTGGTTGAGATCTGGAAAGGGTTGATTTTGATTTCATTTATAATGTCTTTTGCTAATTCCAGATCTGAGATAGGACTGAATAAAGTACAATGTGGTTCAAAGATAGGGGCGTCGTTTTCTTCCCCTAATAATTGTATAGTTTCGGATATATAAGCTTCATCCTCTTTCGAAAGCAGAAGCCAAATTGAATATTTGGATGGATTCATAATTTTAAAATTAAGTTAAAAATTAAAGAGCAAACAACTTGGTGAACTTCAACGCAATCATGCCATTATTCTTCTCAACCCCTTTCAAATCCGAAATATTGGAATAAACCAGAAAGAGATCACTCAATGGTGCATGGATTAGATTCATACGGAAATTGGACACCAACTTCTCATCGGCGGCATTATACTGAAAATAGAGCGTATTCAATAATTTTACCGAATGATTGTATTTGACCTTTAAAGTATAAACATCAGCATTTACGGTGGAGTCAGGAAATTTAACCATATTCTTATTCATACCGATATCCACACTAAATCGATACCCCCGCTTGATGGATGCAGAAATACCTACTGAATTTCTTTTGCCATGAAAATAATCACCGAGACTCGCATTACCATTAATGGTGATAAACTTGGTCCGATCCCCTCGATAATAAAGGCCCAAAGAATTGAACACATATTCATCCGCCGGGACTTCAGCGCCATAGATTGTAAAGGGTGTTTTAATGTTTTCTTCTGACCGTATAATTCCCGAGAAAAGCATAGCACCACTCATGAATTGAATATCGAGTCCGGCCTTTAAATTTCGGGATTCCATGTATCCATCAAGATTATCAAACTGATTTACAAATACGTAGGGATTAAGACTCAAAAATCGCCCGGAAGAATATCGTTTATGAATCCCAGCAGTTACAAAAGACTCACCAACATTTGTCCTCTGGATGAATCCCACTTGAGGTCTGAATTCCCTGCCCACCTTTTTATAATAAGCAGAAAGATCCCACTTATTATCACGATAAGCCACCGCCACTCGTCCGGCAGTATTCTCCCCTTCTGTCTCAGGATTTTCAGTCTGGGCAAAATAAGTATAAATGAGTATTTTGTTAATATTAAAATTTAGATCCAAACCCATGGATTGGTGATCCCTATCCTCTCCATTGGAATTTCGATCAATAAGGATGGCACCAAAATTTGATTTCTTCAGAAAATTTCCCCGAATACGGGAAACATTAAACTGGGTTTGAGGTATATTTTCCGTCCCTTCAGCAGTCATGTTGATATAACCCACATCAAAATTGCCAATTTTTCCGCTGAGACGTGCACCGCCGGTGATGGGAATTTGCTCTCCATCCTCTAGACCAATTCTTCTGCTATGAAACATTGAGAAAGAACGCCGGTAACGACTGGGGCTCATTCTGTATAAATAATTGGAAATATCCCCAAATTCAAACAAGCTGGCATTTTCTAAAAAGAAGTCCCGTTTTTCAGGAAAGAATAATGGAAAGCGTGTCAGGTTCACCCGTTCTTCATCCGCCTCAACTTGTGAAAAATCAGTATTGTATGTGGCATCCAAAGTAAGGCTTGGCGTAATGCTGAATTTCACATCAATTCCTGCATCGGAATTTTTTGTTTTTTCTTCGGCGCGAATCTGGTTACCAATAATAAATGGTTTTACCTGGAGATTCCGCCCGGGCTGAATATTCCGCAATCCTTTGAGCGTACCACCCTTGGAAACGGAAATAAGTTTTTCAAATGGTTCAATGGGACTCCAATAAACATCCTCCCGTTTTCGTCTCACGCGCCGCAGGAAATTGATGCCCCAATCCTGTTCCCCATCGCTGGGATTGAAACGCAAACTGGTGAGTGGAAATGCCAATTCAATTTCCCATCCGTAATCGTGGATGGATGTTTTGGGATAAACGATCCCTTCCCAGGCGCGGTTCATACTTGTACCGTCATTATTAATATATATGTCCTTAATGGCGCCGGCGGGATTGAATAAAAACACATAACCGCTTTTGTCATCATTAAAGGTATCCAGCATAAGGGCGAATGCATCAGAACTCTGGGAATCAAAATCCTGCTCCAAGCTTTCGATAATAATTTTATCCGGCTCCGAATCATAAAGCACGGCCGAAACGTATAAATAATCCTTGTCATATAGTACCCGTACAACCGTCCGCTCACTTGGCAAGTGTCCCGGGTTGGGTTGAGATTGGTAAAATTCTGTAATGGAGTCTGCCTGCATCCATGCCGCTTCATCCACATGCCCATCCAGGACGATGTGCCCATTTACAACTGACGTATACATCGTTGGCCGAGGGAATGTTTTAAGATCAATAATAGAATCATTCCCGAACAGGAACGATAATGTAATTATGAAAGAAAGAATTGCAATCCGAAAAATCATGGTATCCCGCTAATTATTAAGGCAGAAAATTTAGCTCACGTAAAATGTATTTATTAAATGATATCTGGATTTATTTGGGAACAACCAGAACGGGACAATTGGCTTTATTCAAGATTCCCTCGTCAATCGAATCAAAGAAATTTTTCTTAAAATAATTTTGTTTTCGATGCCCAAGAATTAAAATATCATGACCAAGCGCCGCCTTACTTATCGTCCTTGGAATTGAGTCACTACTTATAATCGTAATTGTACAATCATTCGCAGAAGTTTCATTAACGGCACTCACCCTTTCATAAATGTCACTTTCAGAAAATTTAGGAGGAGGCGCATCCATCATCATTGACATTTCGCCGGCATGGGGTTCATTCACATGGATAAAGGTCAATTTGCCTCCACCATCCTTTGCCATTTTTATCCCAACCTCTATAACCTTTTTTTCGTCACCTCTACCGCAGAGACCCACTAAAATATTTTTGTATCCCATAAGCCTTATTTTTCTGCGAATTTTATACCGCAGCCTAATGCCCTCGTTTCAGTTACAGAAACAATTTGTCCTTTTCCCACAGCATGAATTGCATTCATTAAATATGGCTCTTTCACCTTTTTGGGCTTCCGAGCATTATCATCAATCGCACCACGGTAAACCAATTTACCTTTTCCATCAAATAAATAAACGTGTGGCGTTTTGGTGGCACCAAAAGCTGAGGCCAATTTGGATCCTTCATCCACTGTATAAAGAAAATCGTGACCATATTTTTTGGCAAATGCCTTCATGTCGTTTAATCCTTCACCATTATCCCGGGCTGTTTCATTGGGATTAATCGTAATGAACCCAATTTTATTTTGAGCGCTGGCGACCGCCAAAGGATTATATCGATCCTGCCACGCCTTGACCCATGGACAGGAATTGCAGGTGAAATTCACTAGTAAGCCATTTTCCATTTTTACGTCATTGAGACTGACCATCTTTCCGCTAATGTCAGTCATTTTAATATCTCCCAACGGTATGGAAGCTCCGAGTTCCAATTCACCGGCAAAAGTAAAGGTTAGTAAAAGTGCTAAAATTGTTGATGTTTTAAGTTGTTTAATCATTGTATTTCTCCCCTTTTGAAGTGCTTAATATTACAGGATATTTTCCAATTTGCAAAATCGGACCTTCCGTCCATTGGTTTAGTAAACTTTTTTCGAGGGTAAAAACAATATCTTTGAAAAACAAATAACATAATACTCCCAGTCTCATAAATTGGGACACCACTCTTGAAAGAGGGGAATAAAAAGGATATTTCAATGGGTTTGTCTCATAAATAATTCAAAACTGCTTTGGAAATCTGTATATCCTGAACTGCTACGCCAGTCAAATCCGCAATGGTAATCTCATCATCATTTTTCCTGCCATTGCATTTTCCATAGATAATTTCGCCAATTTCAACCACATCATTCATGGTAAAACCATTTTTTATTGCTTGGTGAATTTCTCCCCTTAATTCACATTGGGATCTGCTATCCGCCACCACAAGGTCTGCTTGAGAAAGTATGGATGATGCCAACTCTTGCTTAGTCATTGTATCCGATCCCATTGCAGTAATGTGGGTTCCCGGTTTTACACGATGGATCAATGGCACTTCACTCGCGGTACAAGTGATAATCAATTGGCACTGATCTATAATATGATCCATGTCAATTGTTGTTGTGATTTCATAACCACTATCTTTCATATTCGATTGATATTTTAACAAGGATATCTTGCTTCTCCCCCAAACAATGGCGGATTCACAATCAATGATACTGTTTAAATATTTAAGCTGCATTTTACCCTGAACCCCCGTGCCAATAATGCCAATTTTTTTCACGTTTTTTGGAGCCAAATGTTTGGCGCAGATGGCACCGGCGACGGCAGTACGGACATCCGTTAGATAGGATTCATCCTTCAATACTGCCAACGGCTGACCAGTTTTTTGGTTGAAAATCAACATCATTCCATTGCCGCCTGGGAGGCCCAAATCAGAATTACGAGAAAAACCCGAAGCAATTTTTATAACATATACATCATCATTTTTGATATAACCATACTTAATATGGACATCACCGGGTGGTACGTCAAAATGCATCTCACCTACTGGTGGCACTACCACATCACCCTTAGAATAAGCGGCGAAGCCCCTTTCGATCTCCTCCACTAAATTGATGTGGGGAAGAACTGATTTGATCTCTTCTAGATTAACAATTCGCATCACAGAATTGATTTCAAAACTTCTGTACTGATGTTGCCACCGCACATAACGATGACCACCGTTTGACCTTTAAATTTATCTTTCAATTGCATAAATCCAGCAATGGCCGCTCCGGCCGCTCCTTCGATGAGTTGATGGTGTTTTTCCACTCCGACTTTGACACCTTCAGCAATCTCATCTTCTGTAACCAAAATAAATTCATCTATAATATTTTGACATAATTCAAATGTAATTGATCCTATTTCCACACCGCCGGCGGTGCCGTCTGAAAGGGTGTCCTTAGAAGGTAAATCCAACTGTTGTCCCGCTTTTAGGGATTCATACATAACACAAGAGTTTTTTGGCGAGACGCCAACTATATTAATATTTTCATTCATGGATTTAAGATAGCCTCCCACACCGGAAATTAATCCGCCGCCGCCTACAGAAATAAGAACTGAATCTAGAGGTGCCAATTCATTCCAAATCTCAACGCCCATGGTCCCCTGACCGCAAATAATATCTGGATCATTGTAGGGTGAAATGTACGTGGCGCCCGTAGTGATTGAAATTTCTTGGGCACGATCCTCAGCATTGATACAGTCATTGCCAAAATATTCCACCTCGCCACCCAAGTTGAGAATATTCTCAACTTTATTTTTATGAATATTTTTAGGAACAATAATCTGTCCTTTAATCCCAAGGATAGACATAGCCAAAGAACAGGCGGCACCATGATTCCCTGTGGAAGCGGTTACCACACCTTTGGACTTTTCCTCCTCAGTCAAAGCAGTCATTTTACTGATAGCACCGCGAAACTTAAATGAACCTGTTTTCTGAATATTATCCAATTTCAGGTAAACATCACCATCAATGATATTACTTAAAAAGGGAGAATGATCTAAGGCTGTATGGCGAATATATGAATTAGACCGTTCATGCGCACTTATTACATCTTTGGGAAACGAGATCATAGTGAATTGAAAACGGGTGTAATTCTGTCTAAAGCTGCTTCAAGATCAATTTGTTTAGCGCCATAACCAAACCGCAGATAATGATCCATACCGTACCAATCACCGGCCACCAGCATAACACTGGCTTCATTACGGACCTTGTCAACTAGTTCAGAGGAATTAATGTCCCAGTCATAACTTGCAAATGCCATAGCACCTGCATCCGGTGGAATAAAACTAAACCTCCCTTGAAATAAATCTACCCATGTCTGAAACAAAGCCAGGTTTTTGGTCAGTGCATCTCGAGTGCGATTCAATGTTTTCATACGATTATCAGGAAGGAGTACGTGGGCCGCAATCATATCACTCAATCGGCCAATGGCAATGGATGTATAATCGTGAGTGGCCCAACATTTCTGTATATATTCCTCGTTGGAGAGCGACCATCCCAGTCGCAATCCCGGCAACCCGTAGGCTTTGGATAAACCGCAATTCACGATAGTCTTAGGATAATCAATTTCCCAAACTGAAGTACATTCTTCTCGATTCAATTCTGCCCCACGGTAAACTTCGTCAGACAATATCCATGCGCCCACATTTTGGGCTATCTCACCAATGGCATGAATAGTTTCCTTGGGTAAAACAGAACCGGTGGGATTATTGGGATTACAGAT
>JABGTK010000039.1 GCA_018647265.1 Candidatus Neomarinimicrobiota bacterium
CGAAAGATTCGCATGTTGGTGGAGGATGGCCAGTACAATCCGCAAAAGACGGTTGCTGCTGTAAAAAAATTAATTGAGATGGACAATATTTTTTGTTTATATCATGTAATTGGAACGTCTCCAGCCGAAGCTGTGAGGCCATTACTAGAGGAATCAGAAATTCCATTGGTGGCTCCTGCCACCCAATCGGGAACTATGTCAGATATGACCCGGCCAGGTGCGCGTTATATTTTTCACACCGATACTGGCTATGATCGCCAGGCGTTTATATTGACAAAATATGCAATGGGAATGGAAAAAGATGTGAAGATCGGGGTGATTTACCAAGATGATGATTATGGTGAAAATGTACTGAAGGGCATAGGAGAAGCAGAAGCGGAATTTGGTATTTCTGTTCAAAAGGAAAGTTTTCAGCGTGGTGCAACAGAATTTGCCGGCCAAGTTATGAATTTGATGAAAGGTGGTTGCACCCATGTGATTATAGCTGGAATTGTAAAAGAACCGATTATTATTATGAAGACCGCTGCCGTCATGGGATATTCGCCACAATTTATGGGGACTAGTCCCACTATGGATCACCGTGTAGCCCTTGCCGCCGGTGCTGCTGGAGAGGGATTTATCGCTGCCAACTTTTCCCAATTATGGGATTCGGATAATCCAATTGCTGCTCAATATAGAGATCTTTGTAAAAAGGCCGGTATTCCTGGAAAAATGATGGGTATGTATCATTATTATGGTTTTACTACGGCAATTTTCATGGTAGAAGGATTAAAACGTGCAGGGAAAAATCCAACTCGAAAAAAGTTAATCCGAGGTCTTGAAACATTTAAAAATTGGGATGAGGCTGGTTCCCAGCCCATCACCTACAATCGCAATGACCATGCCGGGGCGGAAAAAGTATTGTTGGTTCAGATTCAAAATGGGAAACAAATAATAATTTCGGATTGGTTGGAATAAATAAGAATTAATAAAAGGAATAAGTATAATGAAACAAATAATAAAACATATTTTACCTATCATTGCAATCGCATTGGTTGGGTGTAGCGGTGGCGCAAAATCCCCCGGTGTAACGGATACAGAAATTCTTGTAGGTACCACATCAGATCTCAGTGGCCCGGTAAAAGAATTGGGTGGCCTTATTACGAAAGGTGAGCAACTTTACTTTGATCATATTAACGCACAAGGTGGCGTCCATGGTCGGCAAGTGAAATTGTTGGTAGAAGATGCACAATACAATCCTCAGAAAACGGTGGTTGCGGTTAAAAAGTTGATTGAGAAGGAACAGGTTTTTTGTCTATTTGCAACTTTGGGCTCTTCCCATACGGAAGCAGTGCGGAGTCTTTTGGTAGAAGAAAAGATTCCCCTTATTGCTCCCGAATCACAATCAGGCACCATGTCAGACATGAGTCGCCCCGGTAGTAAGTATTTATTCTCAACAGAGTTGGGGTATAATCAACAGGGTAGGATCATGGTGGATTGGATTCTAAAACAAAATCCAGATGCAAAAATTGGTATCATTTATCAAGATGATGATTATGGTCAAAATGCAGTTGACGGTGTTATGACGGCAGAAGAAAAACATGGCATTACAATTCAGAAAGAAAGTTTTCAACGGGGCACCACTGACTTTACCGGACAAGTCAGTAATGTGATGAAAGGTGATTGTGATTATGTATTGATCGCAGCAATAGTAAAAGAGCCCATCATTATTATGAAAACCGCTGCTGCATTGAGGTATAAACCCCAGTTCATGGGATTTGGCCCAACCATGGATCACCGTGTAGCGCTGGCTGCTGGTGCTGCTGGAGAAGGATTTATTGCTGCAAGTGTAGCGAATATGTGGAGTTCAGATCATCCTTCTGCTATAGAATACAGAGAAATTTGTGAAGCAAATAATGTGCCACAAAAAATGAGGGGTATGTATCACTTTTATGGCTTTACAGCCGGACAGGTTCTGATTGAAGGATTAAAAAGAGCTGGAAAAACTCTAACCCGTAAAAGCCTTATTAAAGGGATGGAATCGATTAAAAACTGGGAAGGCACAGGTCTTCCTTCTTTAACTTGGGGCCCAAATGATAGAGCAGGCGCAGGGGAACTCATGTTGATCCAGATTGAAAACGGTGTTCAGACGCCAATCACAGGCTGGTTGAAATAAAATTGTAATAAAAGTAGTGCCGGTTTTCCAGCACCTTAATACAAAAGAATAATGAATCAGCTAAACATAAATAATATTACCATGCGCTTTTCGGGCGTGGTCGCTCTAAAAGGTGTGTCTCTTGCTGTGGAAGATGGTGAAATTTTTTCACTCATTGGCCCAAACGGTTCGGGGAAATCCACCTTGTTTAATTGCATTAACGGATTCAACCGTCCTCAAGAAGGAGGAATATCCTACAATGGGGCAAACCTGCTTAAAACCGCATCCCATAATGTAATTGAAGCAGGCATATCTAGAACATTCCAGAATATTCAAAATGTGCCCTTTATGACCGTCTTGGATAATGTGCTTTTGGGGGCCCATAGCAGGATTGATAATCACTTCACCCTAAATCGATGGCTATTTAAAGGATATCGGGAAAAAGAAGAAGCAATGGCCTTAGAGATAATGGAATTTCTTGGTATTGCAAATTACGAATCTAAATATATGAGCGGTCAACCATACGGAATTCAAAAATTGGTTGAAATTGCCCGAGCACTAATCCCCAAACCAAAAATGATTCTCATGGATGAACCTGCCGCAGGGATGAATGACCAGGAAACATTTGAGATTGCCAGAATCATTAGTGAAATTAGAGACAAACTGGGAATTACCGTATTAGTTGTGGAGCACGATATGAATTTGGTCATGAGTATTTCAGATCGTATCGGCGTTCTCGATACGGGTAAAATTGTCACTATTGGGAAACCTGAAGAAGTGAAAAATCATCCTGAAGTTTTAAAAGCGTATTTAGGAGAAGGATTCGATGCTTAGGCTAATTGGTGTTGAAACATATTATGGCAAAATAAAAGCCCTCCACGGTGTTTCTCTTGAAGTGCTTGAGGGGCAGTTGGTATGTATCCTTGGTGCAAATGGTGCTGGAAAATCTACGATCCTAAAATCGATTACCGGATTGGTCGAGCCAGAATATGGTACTATCCATTTTAATAATCAACGCATCGACAGGATGGAAGCAGAGGATATTGTTAAACTGGGTATCGGTC
Organism: Candidatus Neomarinimicrobiota bacterium; assembly: GCA_018647265.1. Lineage (NCBI taxonomy): Bacteria > Pseudomonadati > Fidelibacterota > Fidelibacterota bacterium. The sequence continues at coordinate 3,199 of JABGTK010000039.1, forward strand.
ATGTACCGGAATGGCGCAGGATTTTTTCTGAGCTAACGGTAGAAGAAAACCTTCTAATGGGTGGGTTCCTTTTGAAGGATAAGGATATGCTTCATGATCGCATGGAAGAAGCCTTTCACCACTTTCCTATCTTGAAAAACCGAAGGACCCAGCAAGCGGGCAATATGAGTGGTGGTGAACAACAGATGTTAGCTATTTCTCGTGCCCTCATGTTGAAACCTAAATTATTATTATTAGATGAACCATCCTTGGGACTTTCACCTTTATTGGTTCAGGATATTTTTGCCACTATTAAAGAATTACACAAAGCTGGTACTACAATTCTATTGGTAGAACAAAACGTAAACCAGGCGCTAAAAATTGCCGATTATGGATATGTCCTTACAACAGGAAAAATATTCCTTAGCGGAACCTATGAAGAATTATTGGAAGAAGAAAAAGTGCGAGAACAATATTTGGGTGAAGGTAAATACAATCGTCGTGCAAAAGTGTGGAGTGGATAATGGATATTGATTTAATCAAATATAATACAATTCCAAAATTATTCTGGCGCCAAGTAGAAGAATTCTCCGATAATATATCCATATGGGAAAAGCAAAGTGGTTTGTGGCAGTCCACAACATGGGGTGAGTATGGTAAAACTTCGAAAGAGGTTGGTAATGCACTTTTGGCTTCCGGTGTTCAAAAAGGAGATAAAGTATCAATCCTAAGCAAAACCCGGCCAGAATGGGTGATGTCCGATATGGGAATTATTTGTTCAGGGTTCATCACGGCACCTATTTATCAATCCAATACCAATGAGCAGGTATTCTATATAGCGGATCAAAGTGACAGTGTTCTCGCCATTGTGGAAGACCAAGAACAGTTGGATAAAATGCTCGCAATATGGGATCGTCTGCCTAATATGAAAAAAATTGTAGTCATTGATGATTACCACCCAAGAAATCTACCCAATGTTTGTTCATTTAATGACTTTCTAGAAATTGGGCGGAAATACGGCGAAAAACATCCGGACCAATTCCAAACGCTGATTCGGGAAAGTCAACCGGATGAAATCATAAGTTTCACTTACACTTCCGGTACGACTGGAGATCCGAAAGCGGGTATGTATACTAGCAGGAATATAATCGCCGGAGGGAAAGCCTTACCTGATGCAACAGGTGTTACTGCAGATGATTTGTACGTATGCTTTTTACCATTGGCCCATATTGCAGAAAGATTAATTGGCCATTTTTTAAGATTTTTTGTAGGAAACCCTGCCGTATTCGCTGAAAGTATGGAGGATATGCCCCAAAATATTCGCCAAACAGGTCCAACATTTGTTTTTGGTACACCGAGGGTTTGGGAAAAATTTTATGCCAAAATTATTACGGGAGTTGGAGACGCATCTTGGTTTCAGCAAAAGATATATCACTGGGCTATTGGTGTAGGTAAAGCATTCACAGAAGATAGAGATGCGAATAAAAAACCATCATCTTGGCTTAAGTTAAAACACAAAGTTGCCAAATTTTTTATCCATGATAAAATAAAAGATATATTTGGTGGAAGAATACGATATATGTTAACGGGCGCAGCGCCGATTTCTAAAGAAATTATTCATTATTTCAATTGGGTGGGAATCCATGTATTTGAAGGCTATGGCATGACAGAAACATCTGGCGTTATAACCATTCAATCAGAAGGGAATGTTAAAATTGGATCGGTTGGAAGAGTGCCATCTGGTACTGAAATAAAAATTATGGAGGATGGTGAAATTTGTTGTCGCGGTGAGCAAAATATTAGTGGGTATTATAAGAACGAGATAGCAACCAATGAATTATTAAAGGCAGATGGTGAAGGTGGTTTTTGGCTGCATACTGGCGATGTAGGGCATATTGATGAAGATGGTTTTCTTTTTATAACAGATCGCAAAAAAGATATTATCATTACTGCCGGCGGGAAAAACATTGCACCACAAAATATTGAGAACCTCATGAAAACCAGTCCATACATTTCTCAAGCATTGGTCTATGGTGATAAAAAACCATATCTTACCATGTTGATTACTTTGGATGAAGATGAGATTACCAAATTTGCCCGGGATATAAAAATTCTTTATCAAGATTTGGCCGACTTAACCACGAAAGAAGAAGTAATCGATTTATTAAATCATGTTATTAAAGAAAAGAATAAAGATTTAGCATCCTATGAGAGCATTAAAAAATTTCGAATATTAAAGGAAGAACTGGATCAAGATAAAGATGAAGTTACGCCAACATTAAAGGTTAAAAGAAAAGTAGTGATTGCCCACAATGAAGATTTGATCGAAGGAATGTATTCTGGTAGATGAGTGTTGATAATCAATTACCAAAAGAAATACCTAATAATAGAGTTTTATTCTTGGTCCAGATGTAACCATATCTAACGAATAGGGTTATATACTTTAAATTTTAATAAATATCTTTTTACGGTACATCCAAGCTAGAATGAGCCAGAATATAAAGACATGAAACAGGGCGAATAAAAAGGAACCGTTCATATCTCCGGCGAAGGGCTGAAAAACTGTTCGGTATAAATAGCCATATCCGGATATCATCTGACCGTCTAGTTCAAACTTGATTTTTAGCATTATCTTTGCCCATATGCCAGAAGCGGCATAGAGAAAAATGGCATTAGCGCCAAAAATAATCAATGGTTTTGTCCATGCTTTAATACCTTTTACATCGACGACCCAGATCATGGCAGCCAAAACGATAGTGGCAATCCCGCCAGTGAACAGGACATAAGAACTGGTCCATAACTGTTTATTTATGGGGAAAGCAAAACCCCAAACCCAACCCATAATAATGAGTAGTGCCCCCAAGACAGCCATCCGCTGGGCATTATCTTCATGGTCTTTAGTTGTTTTAATCATGGTACCCACAAGAAAGCCGATCAATACAGTCACCACGGAGGGGATCGTACTGAGCAGTCCTTCCGGGTCAAATGGGATTCCCATACCACCATAGAGGTGATTATCCCCAAGGATATAGGAATCAACAATGAGGGC